>CAZZLB010000055.1:0-11195 GCA_964654655.1 uncultured Rhodoferax sp.
TGGTGGGAACTGAGAGATTCGAACTCTCGACCTACGGATTAAGAGTCCGCTGCTCTACCAACTGAGCTAAGTTCCCATTCGGAGAATTTGGGTGAACCGGACGGGGTCGATCCCGTTTTTCACCAGCGCGGATTCTAGCAGGTCTGGGCGTGCATTCTTGCGGGCTGCGGAACCACGTCAAGGCCAAGTTCTGCAGGGTTCGGCAAGGGTGTCGGGGGACCAGCTCTTTGGCGATGACGGCAATGACACGCTGGTTGTGTGTCTCGGTGACGACCACCTGGAAGGCGGCGCGACAAATGGCATAGGATTAGCGGTTGATTCGCCTTGCACGTTTCGAAATGAAGAAATTCCCCTCACATCCTGCCAACCCGGAGCGAATCTGTTGGGGCTGTGATCTGTACTGTGCCGCAGATTCAATGAAATGCGGCAATGGCTCCGAGCGAACGCAGCATCCGTTTGAGCTTTTTGGAGAGGACTGGCGCGATTGGGGGCACGATTTTGTCGCTGAGGCGCAAGCCCCGATTGAGCTTGCCGGCGATCGAGAGTCGGCAATCATGCCGTCCGGCCATCCAAGGGTAAGTCCCTAGAGTGTTTTGGGGAACCGTTTGGAATTTATTGGAACTATTCCGCATTAATCAACATTTTCCCCAGAACCGACAAGCTGCATCACCCAAACGAGGGATCGACATCAGACTGAACTGGTGTTACCTTGAAAATGATGATGATGGGGTGAAAGATCTTGCGGATTTTGAACTTGTTTTTTCCCTTGGCCATGGCGACAGGCGTCGCCTTGATGGTGAACCTGCTGCTGCTTTCCACTTTGCGGTGGCATGGTCATCTGAGCCTGGACAGCAGCGCGGGCGTGCAAAGAAATCACAGTGAAACCACGCCTCGGATTGGCGGTGTTGCCGTACTGACAGGTGTCTTGGCAGGTTGGGCCCTGACTCCTGATGTCGGACAGTATTTGCTTGGATGCTTGATAGTTTCGGGTATGCCGGCGTTCGGCTTTGGACTGGCTGAAGACCTGACGAAACGAGTGAGCGTACGCACGCGCCTGCTCGCTACCATGGCCTGTGGGGTGTTGGGTTACTTTCTTACTGGCCATTCGATTACTGCGGTCGACCTTCCAGGCATCGATTGGCTGCTGGGTTTCCCCCTGCTGTCAGTTGTGTTTACTGCCTTTGCAGTTGGCGGCGTAGCCAATGCTGTCAACATCATCGACGGGATGAACGGTCTGGCCAGTGGCACCGTCCTTATCAACCTGTGCATTTTTGCTCTGATCAGTCAAGCCCTCGGTGACGTTGCGATGGTTCAGACCTGCATGGTTCTGGGTGCCGGCGTGTTGGGGTTCATGCTTATCAACTGGCCGTTTGGCAAGATCTTTCTGGGTGATGCTGGTGCATATTTTCTCGGCTTTGGCGTCGCCTGGTTGGCTGTGTTGATGCTGGCACGTCACCCCGAAGTATCCGCGTGGGCTCCCCTTCTGATCTGCGGTTTTCCCATTCTGGAAGTCTTGTTCAGTATCCATCGGCGCTGGCGGCGCCAGCAAGATATCGGTGCTCCCGACAGACTGCACCTGCACAGTTTGGTCAATCGCCGCCTGGTCCGGCGCCTGCTTCCAAAAGGAAGTCGCCTGATGCGTAACTCGGTTACTGGAGCCCTGATGTGGGGAGCAGGCCTTTTGCCAGCCAGTATTGCGCTTCATTTTTATTCCGACACATCGGCTTTGGTACTTGGTTTGGCTTTTTGTGCGTTCATCTATTCTGCGCTCTATGCGCGGCTGACGCAGTTTCACTGGTGCTTTTGGTCGGTATGGCAACCATCACTGCAAGAGCTTGAATCATGAAGGCACATCAAACGTTTGCAGTTGTTGCAATGGCTGTCCCCATCATCTGTGGCTGCACCGCATTTCCAACAAATGGCATCATCGACGGCAAGGGCAATGCCACCACCGTTTCGACTAAGACCTTCCTGCTGGACAAAGCCGCACCAACCATCATCTATGTCACCGGCTGCGGTATTGCCGAAGCAACTTCAGTGGACTGGGTCAGGAAGATCAACTCCTGGGGCTACAACGCCTTGATTGCCGAAGATCTGGAACAAAAAGGCACGCGGTCGGTTTGTGCGGTTTTTGGAATTCAGGATATTGGCCCGCAAGAAAGAATGGAATCGGTGGTACGTACGGCACAATGGGTTGGCATGCAGGCATGGCACTCCGGGAAGATAGGAATGATCGGATTTGGTGTCGGGGCAACTACCACCTTGAACATTGGGGCGAACAGAAAACCAATAGGTGCGCAGGAGCCTCTTGACAGTCCGATCAAAGCGGGGGTGTCCTACTATCCTCACTGCCAAAGCTACCATTCCAACCCGAACATTCCGATGCAAATCCACATTGGCCAAAATGACGATTCGACTCGATCAGAAGGCTGCTGGGCACTGAGCAATTACAGGAATTACGATGTCAATGTCTACATTGGAGCGCAGCACGGGTTCGATGCGGCCGGCGTGGATGGAATCAATAAGTTTGGTCACACGATCAGGTACGACGCGCCGGCGAGTCGGATGGCCGAAGAAAGAACCAGGGAGTTCTTTCGGGTGCATATCAAAGCGCAATGAGATATCTTCGTACCGTCGGTGGCGATTCCTCTGGGGCTGTTGAACGAAGCTGAGTCTCCTGTACCGTCCACGGATGCGACCGTGCCCGAGCAGAAATTTATACCAGGAGCATGGGGTCGCCTACAAGGTGTACGCCAAACCCGTTGACGCCAATCCAACCAAGCCAACATGCGACTGATTGGCCGTGGATTCAGCCAGGTGCCACAGGAAATTGCCTTGAACTGCGGGGTCGATTTCGGCGTTCAGCGTGGATACCGCATTGGCCAGTGTTGTTGAGTCGGGTGCCACCCCATTGACGTTCGTCAGCAGGTAAGTGGCTATGTCGGTGTTGGTCGGGGCAGCTTTTCCTGTCAGCACATCCCAGATCGGTTGCCGCATCACTGCTCCTGAGAGTGTTTGCAGACTGAAACCTTGATCAAACAGATCAATCACTGCACCTAGCAGGGCCTGTTTTGACGCATCAAAGACCAGTCTGCCGGGTAGCACTGCGCCCATCAGGAGCGCAGTTTCACCCGCGGGCTGGGTTGCACCGACATCCAGAGCAATAGCACCATCAGAGAATTTGATGCGCTCAAGGCTGATCAAAGTGTCAGTACCCGCAGCACCAGTGCTGTCGGTCACCATGAAGCCGGTACTTGTCTTTGTCAGAGAGAAACTGGATCGGCTAACGCTATAGACCACAGTATCTGTACCAGCACCCCCATCCATGCTGTCATTGCCTGCACTGCCAGTGAACGAATCATTGCCGGCGCTACCGGTAAACGTATGGTTGGACGCAACGGTACCATCGGGTGAAGGATTTTGCGGCTCCTCGTGCAGACCCACAGACAGCTTGAATGTGCTGCTGTTTGTTGCCTCGTGCGAGTCTGTTACCACGACCGCCAGGATCAGGTTGCCAGTGTCGGTCGAGCCAGGTTTTCCGTGAAAGGTCCGGGTTTGGACATTGAAGCCGAGCCAGGCCGGCAAGGGCAGATAGCCCCAGTCCGGGTCCACGACGGTGGCGCTGTAAGTCAGAGTGTCGCCGTCGATATCGGAGAAAGTTCCGGATGGCAGCTGCACTGAAAAGGCGATGCCGTCCGTTGCAGACAGATCCGGTATGGGTAGGTTGAGCGAAGGTGCATGATTGGTGTCGTACCGGATATTGAAACCCGATAAATGGAAGTTGCCTGGGTCGAATGCGCCATCGAGCTTGACAGTGAGGTCGGCGCCTGGTGTCGCGTCCACACCTGCGCGGAGAATCGTCTGGTTGCCGACCGCCTCAAGCTGCACCTGGCCGCTGATCAGCGTCGTGCCGTTTCCGCTTGTCGCATCACCTTCCAGAAACAGGGCGCCACAGATTTCGATGACATCGCCGGAGGCCAGGTCCGTGATAGTGTCGCTGCCCGTGTCCTCGGTCGAAAAGTAAAACAGATCATTGCCGGTGCCACCGGTCAATGTGTCGTTGCCACTGCCACCGATCAGCGTGTCGTCACCAGCGCCTCCAGTCAGGCTGTTGTTGCCGCTGTTGCCGCGCAGTGTGTTGTCAAGCTCGTTGCCGTAGCCGTTGAGGTTTTCTGTGTTGCCGGCAAACGTTCCCAGCGTGAGATTTTCGACATTGGCAGACAAGGTGTAGCTCGCTGTGGAAATGACCGTGTCGGTGCCTTCTCCGGCCTGCTCGGTAATGACATCACCCACGTTGTCAACGTAGTAAGTGTCGTTGCCGAGGCCTCCCACAAGCGTGTCTGCGCCGGCGCCGCCGTCGAGTGTGTCGCTGCCAGCGCCGCCGGCCAGTACGTTGTTGCCTTCGTTACCGGTGATTTCATTGTTCTGCTCATTGCCTGCGCCGTTGATGTTCCCGGCGCCGCTGAGCAATATCAGATTTTCAAGATTGGCACCGAGCGTGTAGTTGGGCAAGGTTGACTTGACAGTGTCGATTCCCTGGCCGGGCAGCTCGGTCACGATGTCGCCGACATTGTCGACCCAGTACGTATCGTCGCCCGAACCGCCGATCAGCGTGTCGGCACCTGCACCGCCGTCCAGCACGTCATTTCCATCGAGTCCGGTCAGGCTGTTGTTGGCAGCATTGCCCCACATGACATTGTCAAGCGGGTTGCCAGTGCCGGACGTGGCGAGGCTTCCGACCAGCCAGAGGTCTTCCACGTTCGGCCCCAGTGTGTAACTGATGGTGGAGTTGACCCTGTCAATGCCCTGATCGGCGGCCTCCATGACAAGGTCGCCGACGTCATCGACCATGTAGACGTCATTACCGGCCAGACCGGACATGGTGTCGGCACCCTGGCCGCCATCAAGATTGTCGTTACCACTGGTGCCGGTCAGAATGTCGTTGCCTGGCGTGCCGCTGAAATTGCTCATGGTGGTCCTTCTGTTTCAATTGTCAGGATTCTTCGACAATTGCGGACCACCGCGTTATGAACTAGATCACACCAACAGACTGAAGCGCCGTGTGTGCGGCCCAGGATCCATCCTGGAAATGGCGAGCAGCTCGGTGTGGTCCTCTATGCCAATCATGCCGTAGCGCAAGGAGATCAGCCCGGACTTGACCCATTGAGCCAACTGCTTGTTGACACTTTCCCGGCTTGACCAGACCATGCTGGCAAGTTCGAGCTGAGAGATGTTGATGGCGATGACCGTGCGCCCGTCAACTTCGTGACCATACTCGCGCGCAAGTGTCAGCAACTTTCTGGCCAGACGTACGGTCAACGAATAAAAGTTGATGTCTTCGAGCTGTTCGTCGGTGTCCCGCAGGCGCTGGCAAAGCAGCGCAAGCAGGTGAATGGCCAGACCCGGGTTGGTGCTCAGGTAGGAAAGGAAACGCTGGCGATCAATGACAACCATCTGGCAGTCCTCGATCGTGGTGCAGGTGGCGCTTCTTGGCTGTCCGTCAAGAATCGCTGTTTCGCCGAAAAAGTCTCCGCTTTCAAGCAGGGCGAAGATGACCTCCTTGCCTTCTGTTGACAGTGTGCTGATTTTTACCTTGCCATGGTAGATCGCGAACATTTCGTTGCCACAAGCACCTTTCTCAAAAACGGTTGACCGTGCAGGTACCGCCCGTGTTGTTGCGTGGCTCGCCAGTTGCGCCAATTCCGATTCCGAGAGTGAGCAAAAGAGCTCGCTACCGGCGAGGAGCTGCGCGATTCTGGCTTTTTCGACGATGGCCATTTCAAATTCCCCCGGTTCTTTTGCAAATCCTGGTGCTTGCAAGAAAGCTTGCTGGTATCTTTGGCCCATCTTATGTGAAAGGGAAGATCACCGGTTCCCCTGGTTCGCAGCCGATTGGACTGGCGCGGTAAACTGCGACAGTTTCAGGACAGCAGGGAGTGACATGACAAGGCGCAGAGTATTACGTTGGGTTGTCGTCGCATTCGTGTCAATTGCCGCCATGTTTTATTTAATACGGCTGACAAACAGTCGTCACGAGACAAGGCTTGAACCACAGGAAATAGCAGCCAGGGAAGCCGCGAAGCGGATGAGACAAATCGCGGCAGAGTCAGCGGCGATCGCAGCGTCTGACGCTGTCAGAGCCCGCGAGGAAGCGCTATATCGGCTTCCACCACGGTAAGCTGTTCCTTATTCAGCGCCTTCAATAACCTGACTCAGAATCTTGACGCCGATCCCGAACTTGCCGTCGAGATCTTCAACCCGAACCACGTTGCCCTCACACGACAATTTCAACTTGCCGCCAGGCGTATCCAGGTTGATCCAGAAATCGATATGTGAACCAATGTCGAGCTTGCTACTCTGAACGATGTACAGACCGCTGCGACTGATGTCACGCGTGAAGCCTTTGACCCCATTGACGGAAGTGGGAAGCTTGGAACTGATTCTCGCGCGACGCATCTGCTTTTCAGGCGCATTTTCTTGAGGCTTTTTCATGATCGTCTCCACCCTGCGGGCAGTTCCCCTCCTTTATCAAGTACTTCGGCCTGACACAATCTGATCAAGCTCAGACCAAAGGCACTACTCACCAGCCGGCAAATATTGACTCCGGAAATCAGTCTACCACCACTGACTGAAGATGCGAACTGGATAATGAAGAAAATGGCCGCTACATCAACAGGTGTTCGCCAGCGTTGTCGCCGCCAAGCGTGACGTAGTTGGTCTTGCGGATGTCCATCAGCTTTCTGCCGCCAGAGTAGCTGATGGAGCTTTGCACATCCTGTTCCATTTCGATCAGCGTGTTGGCCAGGCTGCCCTTGATGGGTTCCAGAATCCGCTTGCCTTCAACGTGTTTGTATTCGCCTTTGTTGAAGTCACTGGCTGAGCCGTAGTATTCCTTGAACAACTTTCCGTCCACCTCGACGGTCTGGCCCGGACTCTCCTCATGACCCGCCAGCAGTGAACCTATCATGACCATGGTGGCGCCAAACCGGATCGATTTGGCAATGTCACCATGCTCGCGAATGCCACCGTCGGCGATGATCGGCTTGGTTGCGACTCGGGCGCACCATTTGACGGCGCTGAGTTGCCAGCCGCCGGTGCCAAAACCGGTCTTGAGCTTGGTGATGCAGACCTTGCCCGGGCCGATGCCGACCTTGGTGGCGTCGGCGCCCCAGTTCTCCAGATCAATCACGGCCTCGGGTGTCGCAACATTGCCGGCAATCACAAAGGCATCGGGCATCTTTTGCTTGAGGTGCGCGATCATGTTCTTCACGCTGTCAGAATGGCCATGGGCGATGTCGATGGTGATGTATTCAGGTACCAGCCCGAGAGACAGCAATTTGTCAACGACTTCGTAGTCGGGTTTCTTGACGCCAAGCGAGATCGACGCATACAGACCCAGTGCCTTCATGTTGCTGACAAAGCGCACGTTATCCAGATCAAAGCGGTGCATCACATAGAAGTAACCGTTTTGTGCCAGCCAGATGCAGATGTCTTCATTGACCACGGTCTTCATGTTGGCCGGCACCACCGGGATGCGAAAACGCCGGCCGCCCAGTTCCACGCTGGCGTCGCATTCGGATCTGCTCTCGACGCGGCACTTGCGTGGCAGCAGAAGAATGTTCTCATAGTCAAAGATTTCCATGGTCCGTACTCCTGATGGATTGGATCCGGCAAAAAAAAACCGGACCACAATTACTTGGGCCCGGTGCTTGATTCTATCGGAACTATTTCTTGACTACTGCGTAGCGCAGCAGTGTTTGTGCACGCGCCTTGGCGTGGTCCACAATCGGCAGCGGGTAGTTTTGCCCCAGCACCACGCCGGCCTCCTGCAATTGGGCAGCGCTGGCGCTCCAGGGTGCGTGTAGCAGCGCGTTGGGTAGCTTCACTAACTGTGGCAGGTAGCGGCGAATGAACTTGCCCTGGCTGTCGAACCTTTCGCTCTGGCTGACGGGGTTGAAGATCCGGAACCAGGGCTGCGCGTCGCAGCCGCTGGAGCTGACCCACTGCCAGCCGCCGTTGTTGGCGGCCAGATCAAAGTCATTGAGGTGTTGGGCAAAGTAAGCCTCGCCCCAGCGCCAGTCGATTCCGAGGTCTTTCACCAAAAAGCTGCCGGCGACCATGCGCAGGCGGTTGTGCATGTAGCCGGTCTGGTTGATCTGGGCCATGGCGGCGTCTACCAGCGGGTAGCCGGTTTGGCCCTGGCACCAGGCTGCAAACAGGGCTTGGGCCTGCTTGCCATGTTGCCATGGGATGGCGTCGTACTCGCGCCGGTAGGCACCTTGGGTGACGTGAGGAAAGTTGGCCAGAATGGAAAAATAGAAGTCTCTCCATAT
Source organism: uncultured Rhodoferax sp. (assembly GCA_964654655.1). GTDB lineage: Bacteria > Pseudomonadota > Gammaproteobacteria > Burkholderiales > Burkholderiaceae_C > Rhodoferax. Next base: position 8,334 of record CAZZLB010000055.1, read on the forward strand.
CAACTCACCAAGCCAGACGCCCGCGCCCCGGTTACCCTGGCTGTGCCGTTCGAGTGCGCTGGCTGCGAGCTGGCGGATCGAGACCGTGCCAAAGCGCAGGTGCACGCCGAGGTAGCTCGGGCCCTTGACGGCCGGGAAGTCGCGCGCTTCGTGGTAGCGGTCCATGCGCTCGTTGAAGTCATCAATCAGATGGCGTCCACCCGATGAACCGGTGCCGATGCCGAGTTCGCTCAGATTGGTTTTTTCAAACCCCAAGGCCGAGAGCGTTGGCACACCTGCGTTGAGATCGGCCGGCGCTGCCGTCAGGGCGCTGGCAAAAGGTCGTGCGTCGTGTTCCCGCAGATGCTGTGCTGTGACGCTGGAGAGCCACTTGTTCTTGTAGGGTGTGAAGACACCGTAAGCCGTGCCGGCCTGGGTCAGGAGTTCCCGGCCCTCAAAGATGACGTGGTCCTTGCAAGTGTGAAAGGCAATGCCGGCATCTGCGAGCTTGCCACGTACCGTGGCGTCGCGTGCCAGTGCCTGTGGTTCGTAGTCGTGAGCTGTAAAGACTGCCTGAACGCGCAGCCTGCCGGCGAGTGCAACAATTTCTGCCGCTGCCAGGCCGTGACGTACGATCAGGGTGGCGCCAGGCTTGCCGCTGAGCTTGCGCAAATCGGCGTCAAGCTCGCACAAGGACTCGCGAATGAATTCGACGCGGCGGTCGCGGCGGGGCAGAAGGTCAAGAATTTCAGCGTCAAAGACAAAAACACAATAGAGCGTCCTGCAGGCCTGCAGCGCCAGACTCAGTGCGGCGTTGTCGCTGACGCGCAAATCGCGTCGAAACCAAATCAGACCTGTATCAAATTGCTTGTTCATGATCACCAGTAAAATCAAGGCATGCCCGGAGATTTTGCGCCTACCAACCTGACGAATCATTTTTTGATTGCAATGCCAGGATTGCAGGACGAGGTTTTTTGCCGCAGTGTCGTCTATGTATGTGAACACAATGAGCGTGGCGCACTTGGCCTGGTGATCAACAAGCCCTGCGAAATCGACATGAAAGGGCTGTTCCGGAAAGTCGATCTGCCACTGCACCGTGAAGACCTTTCCAACGAGCCTGTGTTTCAGGGGGGACCGGTGCAGACCGAGCGTGGTTTTGTATTGCACGAGCATCTGACGGACGGCGCTGACAAGGCTGCCGAACCCCTCTACGCCTCCACACTGGCCATTCCCGGTGGCCTTGAGATGACCACCTCCAAGGACGTGCTGGAAGCGCTGGCCAGCGGTGCCGGCCCGCGCAAAGTACTGGTCTCTCTTGGCTACGCGGCCTGGGGTGAAGGGCAACTGGAGTCAGAGCTGTCGGACAACAGCTGGCTCACCGTGGCAGCCAGCAGCAACATTATTTTTGATACGCCGGTAGCGCAACGCTACGACAAGGCCTTGCGCCTGCTTGGCATTGAGTCCTGGATGCTCTCACCTGATGCGGGGCACGCATGAATCCGGGGCCAGTGTCTGTAGCACCGACCTTGCAGACATTTCTGGCACTTGATTTTGGTATAAAACGCACCGGCTTTGCCGTTGGCAACCGCTTGCTGCGCACGGCCCGGCCGCAGGGCACGATCCAGGCCGAGGGCGATGCGCGCTTCGTCCGGATTGCCCAGCGCATCAAGGAGTGGCAGCCCGACGCACTGGTGATTGGCGTGCCCTATCACCCGGACGGTGCCGAGCACGAAAACACGGTTCGCGCGCGCCGTTTTTCGCGCCAGTTGCAGGGGCGCTTCAAGCTGCCGGTATTTGAAGTGGATGAGCGTTACAGCACCACCGAAGCGCTGCAGATGGGTGCCAAAGATGCAGACGCTGCGGCGGCCTGCATTATTCTTGAACAGTTTTTAAGGAGTGTTGCATGAGCACATTGGTGCTGGACGCCGAGGCGCTGTACATCGAGTTGCTAAAGGGAGTGCGCGCCATGTTTCATCCCGGTGTGCGTCTGATTGGCGTCACCTCGGGGGGGGCCTGGCTGGCGGAGCGTTTGCGGCAGGACATGAATCTGCCAGAGCCACCCGGCGTAATTTCGTCTTCAATGCACCGCGATGACTATTCGCGCCGGGGCATGACAGCAGGGGCGCAGACCCGGATCGGCTTTGACGTCAATGACGCACACGTTGTCCTGCTTGACGATGTGCTCTACACCGGGCGCACGATTCGCGCAGTGATCAACGAACTGTTTGATTTTGGTCGGCCAGCGAGCGTGATGCTGGCGGTGCTGGTGGATCGTGGCGGGCGAGAGCTGCCGATCCAGGCCGATTTTTGTGCAGCACGTGTGGCGCTGCCCGCCAGTCAGTCGCTCGCGCTGGCGCGCAGTGACGCCGGGGTTTTCAGTTTCAACGTAAAGGCCAGCTAAGCCATGTTGTACAAGCGCAATCTCCAACTCAACAAACACGGCGAACTGATTCACCTGCTCTCCACCGAGGGTCTACCCAAAGCCATTCTGACCCAGGTGCTGGACACCGCGGCCAACTTTGTCAGCGTGAATGACCGTGAGGTCAAGAAGCTTCCCCTGCTGCGCGGCAAGAGCGTCTTCAATCTGTTCTTTGAAAACTCCACCCGCACACGCACCACGTTCGAAATTGCCGCGACCCGGCTCAGCGCCGACGTCATCAATCTCGATATTTCGCGCTCCTCGGCAGCCAAAGGCGAGACCTTGCTGGACACCATCGCCAACCTCAGCGCCATGGCAGCCGACCTGTTTGTGGTGCGCCATAGCGAGTCGGGCGCGCCCTACCTGATCGCGCAGCACGTGGCGCCCCATGTGCATGTGATCAATGCCGGCGACGGGCGCCATGCCCACCCGACGCAGGGCCTGCTCGACATGTACACGATCCG
>CAZZLB010000056.1:0-11053 GCA_964654655.1 uncultured Rhodoferax sp.
GATCGTTGCCGAGACGCTGACCGAACGCGGTCTGCGCATCGTCAGCGGCCGCACGGAAAGCCATGTGATGCTGGTTGACCTGCGCGCCAAGGGTATTACCGGCAAGGAAGCGGAAAGCGTGCTGGGAAGTGCACACATGACCATCAACAAGAATGCGATTCCCAACGACCCGGAAAAGCCCATGGTGACCAGCGGCGTGCGCATTGGCACGCCGGCGCTGACGACGCGGGGCTTCAAGGATGCCGAAGCACGCCTGACGGCCAACCTGATTGCCGATGTGCTGGACAATCCGAGGGACAGCGCGAACCTTGACGCAGTGCGTGCCAAGGTCAACGCCTTGACAACCCGGTTTCCGGTGTACCGTTGAGCGAAGCGATGGGCACCGCGTGGCCGTCCACGGCGATTTTCTGCAATGAAATGCCCTTTCTGTAGCCACTCCGAGACCCAGGTCATGGAAACCCGGGTTGCTGAAGACGGCGACTTTATCCGGCGCCGGCGGCATTGCGCCTCCTGCGAGAAGCGCTTCACCACCTACGAGCGTGCCGACGTCAGTTTTCCGGCTGTCGTAAAGAAGGACGGGCGGCGCATTGAATTTGAGCGCGCCAAGCTGGTGGCTTCGATGAAGCTGGCGCTACGCAAGCGTCCGGTGAGCATCGAACAGGTCGATGGTGCCATTGAACGCATTGAGGAAAAACTGCTGGCCCTCGGGGTGCGCGAGGTGCCTTCGACACGTATTGGTGAACTGGTGATGCGCGAATTGAAGAAGCTCGACAAGGTTGCCTACGTTCGCTTTGCCAGCGTCTACCGCAGCTTCGAGGATATTGACGAATTCAAGACGCTGGTCGACGCAGTCCGGCGCTGAATCGGCGTCCGCAAGCTACTGGCAATCGGCGGCAACACCTTTTCGGGAGCGTGCCCGACCCGTGCTGCTCAGGACAATTTGCTGCACATCTGCGCCCGATACAGGCGCAAGGCAGAAGGTAAAAGTGCCTGCCTGGAAAGCCCCGCTCACGAGTTTGGCGGAACCCGAAGCGCTGTACGAAACGTAATTCGCGACCTGGGTATTGCCGGTCAGACTCAATCCTTCGGGCATGGCCCCGTGGCGCTCGATCACTTGTTCGTCAACATCGAGCGCAGCATTGTTGTTGCTGTCATGAAACGTAATGCGCCCCTGGTTCCAGCCACCCGCAAGGTCGCAAGACAAACCGCCGGCGGACTTGCACATGACGACACGTGCGTTGCGCTTGATGGCTTCGGCACGTGCCAGGTTCAAGCTGGCCAAAAATGAACTACCCGCTGCGTTGGACCTTTGCGCACTGAGCATGGCAGTCATGGATGGCACGGCAATCGACAGCAGAATCGTCCCCAAGGCCATCACCACCAACATTTCGACCAAGGTATAGCCGGCCTGAAAGATCGGCAGGCCCGCATTCCTCCCTGAAATGCTTTGGCGCATGATGCACCAGATGATGCGCCAGGTGGCTCCTCAAGTCAAAGCCCAATCGGCCTGAATGTATCGGTGCTTACCCTACCATGAGGCGCTACCCCAAAGACGTCGTCCGCTTTCGCTGATCGAAATATCCCCATCGTCTGCCTGGGTGCCGCCCGCCGTGGGTCTGGCCGTCAGGACGAAGGTCTGCGCAGGTGAGGTGATGTCAAGTCCCAGCGTATAGCGTCCGTCGTTGGTTTGGCCGCTGGTGCGCCCCAAACCACCGGAGGAAGTGCCGTTGTACGCTGCCGTCACACTCGGGCTGTAGCTGTTTGAATTGAGAAAGATCTTTTCCTGCAGGCCGGCCAGCTCCAGCAGTTCTGCCTGCGCCTGGACCCGCGCCGCGCGCACTACATGCTGCGTGTAAGCAGGCAGCGCAATGGCGGCCAGGACCGCCACGATGACCACCACAATCATCATCTCAATCAGGGTGAAACCCCTTGCCATGGATCGCTTCACGAACACCCCCTCGCAGTTGGAAACTCCTATGGTGCCACAAGTTCGCGCCACGAAATGCGACCGCTGCGTGCCGCCTGTCGGGCCCGCTCGTCGCCACCCGTTCGCAAGGAACCGTCGGCGTTGGCAATGGTCTGGACGGTCCTGACGTTGAGCGCATCGACCGTGACTATAGTCACGCTGCCGTCCGCATTGACGGTCCTGACGATGGTGGCATACGTGCCGTCGGCGTAATTGATCACCGTGGTCGTCACCGCCCCCACGACGGTCGTGGTCACCGATGTGATCGTGCCCCCACCTCCACCCGTTCCGGCGCTCAAGTCGCCCAGTTTCGGATCGGTTGAACCTGCAGCCTTGGTGCTTGGCGTGCTGGCGCCGGTGTCGGTTGGTGGCGTCTTGGTCCAACCCGAGGAGTTGTAGCATTTGCCATTCGGATGGTGCCAGTAGGTTGCGTACTCTGCCAGGACGTAGCTGCTGTACAGGCTGGACTTGACACGCCAGCCGTATTCCGGGCGACCGCTCACATTCTGCTCGATGGCCGAGTCCGGTGTCGTATCGCGAATCAATTGAACCACCAGAGCACCGTTGTGTCGTACCCCGCTGGCGGTGGTCGGTGTGGTCGAACTGTTCCAACCTGCGGTACCCGGCCCGTCAACCCCATTGGCGGGCGGTACCACCGGCTGGTACATATTGCCGTCATTTGAACCCTTGGCCTGCCAGACGCAGCTGTACACCGTTGGATGCAAACCCACTCGAATGTCACCGTTGCCCCACCAGTCCTTGGGCGTCAGGGCATCCAGCGGCATATTGACCACCAGACTGCCGATCGGCTTGGGCAGCGCGAGTCTGGCTGCGTCAGTGACAGCAGCCCCCGGCCAGACTGCGGCCGGATCACGTCGATAGGTCTGCAGACTGGCCAGACTCAGGGTCGAGGAAGTCGCGTAGCTCTTGATCGAAATGTAGCCGTGGTTGACGTTGTATAGATAGCTTGGGTCCCCGATGTGGAGCTTGACGGCCGGACTCAGGTACTGGTTTTGCAGCAACACCTTGAAATTCTGGGACAAGGAGGGGATGGCGTTGCTCAGCAACAGGGTCGTGCTGCTGGGATTGAGCATGTCGAACCCGGTCACGTCATAAACATCGTCATACTGGTGAAAGTGGATGTCGTACTTGCAATTGGTGTTGGTACAGGTGTCACCAACGCTGGCCGGATCTGTACCGCCGCTGAAAGTACCAGTCGTCAATGCCGGCGAAAAATTGGTCCAGCCAGACTTGGAGACGGCCGGAGTACCGGCAGTCCCACCAGCGCCCGCTGTCAACGTGTAAGTCAGGCTGCCAACGTTGCTGATCGTACCCAGGGAGACTGTGCCGCCATTCGCGTAGGTGGAGTTGTCCACAATGCAAACCGTGCTCGATGACTGGGCGGCGCAGGTGGAAGTAATGCTGTTTCCACCCACATAGGCTTTGATGGTGCCGCTGGTACCAATGGCAGAGACGATCACACTCGCCGCCGTCTGCCCGCTCTTGCTCTTGCCTATCGTGATGGCACTTGAACTCAGTGCGGTCGAACCCAGCTTGACACTCGCCGTCGGGCTCGCAAGACTGGCACTGAGCACGGCCGACGATGAACTCGATGTCGTGCCGCTGAACCTGATCAAGGCAGTCGGACGCGTTGCGGGAACAGCGGCAGCGGCCGCCACCAGCGTTTGCGACGTGCCAGCCCCGACGGTGATGGTCTTGCCATTGAACTGGGCACCCACCGGCGCTGTGATCGTGATCACGTTGCCCGAAACGCTGCTGCTGAAGCCACCCGAGACCAATCCACTGATGGTTTGTGCGTTGTTGCTGCTACTGGTGCCGTCGGTAATATCGCTGACCGTCAGACCCGACACAATCGTGACGCCATCGACGCTGATGGCACCCAACGTTGCGGGGTAGCCCGCAGACTGTCCTGTGGTGCCAACGGTTATCGTTGCCGTTGCCTGCGTCCCGCCGGTGGGAGGCGCATAGAAGTAGTCAATGTCAAAGTGTCCTCCCGTCACCCCCTGCGCGGTACCCAGATCGACAGGAACGATGGTCACATCCGGATTCTGGTTGAACATGGTGTTGTTCAAGGTACTCAGTTGCACCAGAACCGGCTGCGACATGACACCGATGCCAATCATCTTGCCGATCGGTATGCTGTCGGTCGCAACCACCGGTGGGGTGACGAACTTGACGCGATCATCGTCGTCCAGAATGTGATTGCCGCTGAGATCCAGAAAGGGCAGATTGGAGGCTGCCGAGCCCCCAGTGAGATAGTCAAGCTCCATCAACCAGTTCTCGCCATAAACCGTGGACCCCTGCACGGTCGTCGTGATGGTCGGGTTGTAGCCGTTGAAGTAAAACCGGCCGTTTTCAATGAAACTTCCGTCCCCGACAACTTTTTCACCCGCCGGCAGTGCAACACGCCAACCTTTGTGGTTGGCCGCACCGGAGGTCCATGTGGGTTGATTGAAGCTGACTGTGCGAACCCGATTGGCGCAAGGGCTGGCGGCCACTGCATCGCCCGAGGTATAGCAACGCTCCGTCAGGGTTTGTGTCAGCAGCACCGCATTCGCTGCGGGCGCACCATCCCAGATGCCGTACACGGCATAGACCGAGGTATCCGTCATGTCGGCGCTCGCCAGCATGGCACCGGTACCGAAATTGACCATATAGCCGCCGTTGGGGTGCTTGGCCACACCAGGGGACATGGTGATGGGCTGAGCCGGCGAGGTGGTCAGCAGCACCGCTGCACTCGCCGCAGCCAGATCAAATTTCCACATCGTGCCATTCAGATCGCCTGCGTATACGGTGTCGACGTTGCCGTCATTATTGGCATCGATCGCAATAGGCGTAGACAAGCCGTTCGGACTGCCTGCGGTACCGGAAGTTCCTGCCTTGATGGCCGAAATCAGGGCGCCAGTATTGGCATTGATCACGTACAGATAGGCCTGGTAGTCGCCCCCGTTGTTGTAGCCGTTGCCCACAATCACGGCATCCACGCCTGCCACTTTGGCAATGCTCGGGTTGGCATAGGTGTAACCGAGATTGGCATAGGCTGCGCTGGCGGCATTGTTGATGGTGCTGGGTGTGATTTCCCACAAGACGTTGGCCGCCGCTGCGGCTTCCGATGCGGGCGCCAGACGACTGCTGCCAGTGATATCGAGTGCGTAAATGCCCTTGCCGCCGGCCCCCAAAACACCAACCAGTACGCGCTTGGATCCTGAGAGGATGGAGGCCACGTTCACCGATCCATCCACATAGTAGTCGTGCACGTAGGGCGTGACGGCAAGATTTTTCATCTTTGAAACAAGCATGGAGGGCACATAAGCCCACCGCTCGGCTCCAGTGCCGGCATTGAACGCGTGCAACATGCCGTCGTTGGCGCCGACGAATACAGTGGGCGCAGGCGTTGCGCTGGTGCTGTCACTGACGTAGTAGGGTCGGGAGTGAACAATGTCACCCAGTGCTGACGCACGCTGGCGCAGGGTCCCGCCCTGCTGGACTTCCCCGGTGCGGTCACCACGCAGGAAATTCAGCACCGGTTCTGTCGAAGACAGTGTCCCGGAGACATTGGCCCAGGTGAACGGAACGCCGGTTCCCGCGGCATTCATGGTGACAATGTATCGGTTGGCGCCCTGGATATCGAGTTGGTAGGCCGCGCCACCATTCCAGGGCTGCGTCGCAGTAGAGATATCACCGGCACTGTTCACGGCGTAGGCAATCAGATTGCCACCCCAGTACTCCTTCTCATACTGCCCCCGAAACAATACTTCACGGCCCGAGGTCAGGTTGTAATTCGTGATGTCGTCCTGGCCAACAAAACCAACCGGCTGATTGGCCGGCGTGAAGGCGGTGATGGCCAGCGCCAGTTTGAATGCCAGCAACAATGCGCCAAGCAATGCCGAAGTGGCAATCCATAGAGGTTTGACAGCAGACTTGAACATAGGGAACTTTCTCAAAATCAGGTGCACGCGAGAACGCTGTAAAACGATTGGACAAACTTGGTGGCGCCGCGGTGTGAAGTACCTCGACCCGTGATCAGAAAAGTATTCACCTTGTTGCAAACCGCAGCACCCTGCCTGCCAATTGCAGCGCTGGAGCCTGTCAAAAGGTTGTTGGTTGACATCAACTGAATGATGTAACGTTGCGCGCTGTTGCCACCAACGCTGACCGACGTGCTGTCGCTCCAGGTCATCGTCAACGGCGCACTGCTGGAAGCAATCGTCAGCAGGCCGGTCGTCGTACCGGCAGTGGTAAAACCAGCGTCAAGATAATGCGGCACTGGCGGCACCGCACTGGTGCTTGTGACAAGCCAGTTTTCTGCAGCAGAAACTGCAGCTTCCGCGTTGTTCATGGCGCCGTCTTCAAACTGCAGATTTCCCGCGAGTTTGTACTGGGTGTTTGACGTGCTGACGGCAGTAATGCCTATCATCATGATCAATACCAGTATCAGCAGCGCGATGACCAGTGTGGCGCCCCCCTGCCTGTCTGGTCTTGCATGACGCATTGAAGTTTGCATGGTCGGTCCCTCAATTGCGCAACTGAACCACGGTGCTGAACACCTGACGTCGAAAGCCATCCGTCGAGGCTCCAAAGTCGTAGGTCTGGTCGCCCAACACATAGCGGTTGTTGTTGACGTACCCTGGCTCTGCCGTCTCATTACGGGCCAGCAACCAGATTCGCACCGAGTTGACGTTGTCCCAGTCACTGGCAGCCGTGCTGAACGACGAGCCTGTCAGGGTATCGAAGAACTGAGTCGTTGCCGGCACGGCCGTCGTCAGCTTGCCATACTGGACCTGGAAATGCTCGATGCCACTGGCAACCAGTTCCCGGCTCATCGTTCCGTCACTCTGCAAAGCAACCCGGTACAAGGCAGGTACCAGCGGACTCTCGGTCGCCGAGACGGTGAAGGGGCTGATGTAATAAACATAAATTTGCAGCGGGAAACTGGCCACCGGCGTTTGACCATCTGCGAATACTGGCGCCGTGGCACCGCGAAACACCTGACCGGTCGAATAACTGGACTGAAAATATATTTTGTTGGCAACAGGCGTTTCGGGATTGGCTGCCAGGCGACGCACGACCAGAACATCATTGCCAGAGGCATAGCTGGCATCGGGTATGCATGTGGCCGAAAACGGGTTGCTGTTATTGGAACCCCAGATGCCCTGACGGATATTGGAAATAAAAGTTCCAGCCGTCGCACCAGTGGCAAGACACTCATTGGTCAGTGTCCCCAACGCAGCGGGCGCGATCGGCTCGGCCCAGGTATAGCCTCGAAAGCCCGCCTGACGCAATTCCTGCTTCATCGAATTGAGTGCATAACGCCCATTGCTCATCAATTCCGACGTTCTGTCGTTGCTGCGTGCGTTGTTCGAATTGGCAGCCAGCACACCAATCAGGCCGGCCAGGATGCCAAGCCCGATCGTGATGGCGATCATCATTTCGATCAGTGTGAAACCTGACTGCAGTCGATTACCCACGGACCAGGGAGCGTTCGATTTCATCGTACTGTGGTTCATCGCATCAGTTGAAAAAAGTACGGCTCGATGTATAGGAAAACTTCTCACCCGTGCCGGCAGCATTGCTGCCAAACTGGGAGTTGGCATCGGCCGCTGCATTGTCTGTATTGCTACGTCGGTCTACCCAGCTGATAGTGATGGTATAGGTACTCTGACTACCGTTGACCGTGAGCGCAACCGACCAGGAACTCTGTGGCAGCGTGGCGGCCACCGCACTTTGCCATTGCGACAGGTCGTAAGCCGCCAGGCTAGCCGCGGTGCACGCAGCACTGACACAAGCGGTGCTTGAGGTTGCACCAGCTCCTGCAAGGAAATCTGCGCCGGTCGTACTCGCCAGCACGTAACTGCCGGCCAAGGTGGCAGGTCGGTTGGCTTCCATGCGTTCTGCCAGATCAGCAGCCAGAAAGACCGCCAGCGAGCGGAATTGCCCACCCTGGTTCAGCCGCATGGAGTAAGCCTGCAAGCCCGCCGTTCCGAGCAAGGCCAGGGATATGATCAACAGGGTGACGAGGACTTCGATCATCGAGAATCCGCCTTCACCCCTGCCAGGTTCAAGCCGCCTCAAGTGGGTTTGACTCATGCGTGCCACCTATTGCTTCGAAATATTGCCGGTGCCGGCCACAGTCACGGTATGTGCGCTTGCACCCGACCAGGTTCCGGCCAGGGTAAATGTCGCCGCAGAACTGCCGGCACCCTGACTGCTGTTGGAGTTGAAACGGATGGTCGTAAGTGCCACCGAAGCAGCGTCAGTGACAGCCAGGGTCAAGGACGAGTCCAGTGCCGGACGCACAATAAACGGGTTCGGGCTGCTGGCGGTGCCGGTATCGCAACTGCCATCGCCGTCCGAGTCGGTACACACCACCCAGCCCGACAGCCAGCTTGCGCTGCTGGAACAGCCAGTACCTGCACCATTGCGCACACACAGCAGGACCCGGCTATTGCGTTTGATGGCTTCGCCGCGCGCCTGATTGAGGTCGCTGACCAGCAACGACAATGCCGACCTCTGACGAAAGTCCCGAACCGTGCCCTGCAATGCCGGCACCGCGACCGTCGCCAGAATGGCCGCAATGGCAATGACAACCATCAGCTCGATCATGGTGAATCCACGCATCCTGGCAAGCTCAAAGGGACGAAATTTCATGGTCTGCAGGTTAGCGCAAGACAGCATCCGCCGGTACTCCTGTCCGACCAGCGGTGGCGATTGGCCGCCAGGCGGTAAACTGCACAGCCCATGCAAGACTTCATCGCCCTCGCCCTGAGCCTGGCACAGCAAAGCCTGCTGATCAGTTCGCCCAATCCGCACGTTGGCTGCGTTATCACCAGTGCCCAGGGTCAACTGCTGGGACAGGGCTTTACCCAGCAAGCTGGTGGACCGCATGCGGAAATCATGGCACTGCGGGACGCACGGGCGCAGGGGCACAGCCTGATTGGCGCGACTGCCTACGTCACGCTGGAGCCTTGCTCGCACCAGGGGCGCACCGGGCCCTGTTGCGATGCATTGATTGCCGCAGGTATCAAAAAAGTAGTGGCTTCGCTGGCCGACCCCAACCCACTGGTCAGCGGACAGGGCTTTGCGCGTTTGCGTGCCGCCGGAGTCGAAGTCGAAGTTGGCCCTGGCGCGACCGAGTCGCGCGAGCTCAATATCGGTTTTTTCAGCCGCATGCTGCGCCACCGGCCCTGGCTGCGCCTGAAACTGGCTGCCTCGCTGGACGGCAAGACCGCACTCCCGAATGGCTCAAGCCAGTGGATCACATCGGACGCTGCGCGCGCCGATGGCCACGCCTGGCGCGCGCGCTCCTGTGCCGTGTTGACCGGTACAGGCACCGTGCTGGCGGACGACCCGCAACTCGACGTTCGGCTGGTGCCAACCGAGCGCCAGCCACAGCTGGTCTTGCTGGACAACCGACTTGAAACCCCCCTGGGTGCGAAGCTTTTCAAGGTCCGGCGAACCTGTCATATTTACACGGCAAGCCAGGATGCGGCCAGACGCGCCGCTCTGGAGGCGCAGGGTGCCAGGGTATGCCACCGGCCGGGAACAGATCAGAGAGTCGACCTGGCCGCCATGCTGCGCGACCTGGCCGAACAAGAAATCAATGAATTGCACGTCGAAGCCGGGGCCGCCCTCAACGGTGCACTGCTGGCTGCGGGACTGGTCGACGAGGTCTTGCTTTACATGGCCCCAAAAATGTTGGGTCGGGGTCGGGACATGGCCAGTTTTGGCCCTTTGTCCGCGCTGTCGGAGGCTCTTGCGCTGGAGTGGATCAGCAGCGACAGAATCGGTGCGGACCTGCGCGTCGTCGCTCGAATTGCGGGTCGGGATGCATTCTGACGGACAAGATTCACATCCCGAGCGGCCGCCTTGCCTCTTTCCCTGCGAAAATAGCACCATGTTTACTGGAATCATCACCGGCGTCGGACGCATCGTCAGCGTCCAGGCATTGGGCAACTCTCAGAGCCACGGCAAGCAACTCAGCGTTGCCTGCCCTGCTGGCTACCTTGACGACGTGGTACTGGGCGACAGTATTGCCCTCAACGGTGCCTGCATGACAGTCACCAGGCTGGACGCTGCAAGCGCCTGGTTTGGCATCGACATCTCGGCCGAGTCCCTCAGCAAGACCGCCGGACTTGATCAGACCGGTCCCATCAACCTGGAGAAAGCGCTGCGCGCCAATGACCGGCTCGGTGGCCACCTGGTATCAGGCCACGTTGACGGCATCGGTCGGGTCAGCCATTTCGCACAGTTGGGCGAAAGCTGGGAACTGCGCCTGGTGGCCCCTGCAGCCCTGGCCAAATACCTGGCTTACAAGGGATCGATCACGGTCAATGGCGTGAGCCTGACGGTCAACCTCGTTTCGGACATCGAGCAGGGCTGTGAGATCTGCATCAACCTGATTCCCCACACGGTGCAAAACACGGCCCTGGGCAGCCTGGGCGTCGGCTCGGCAGTGAATCTGGAAATCGATCTGATCGCACGTTACGTGGAACGCATGCTCCAGCCAGAGGCTGCTTCGTCCTCCCACCGTGTTTCCTGAAAGAACTTTGCATGAGCGTCCTCTCTCCTGTTGCCATTTCCCCGGTTGAAGACATTGTGGCCGACCTGCGCGGCGGACGCATGGTCATTCTGGTGGATGAAGAAGACCGCGAAAACGAGGGCGATCTGCTGCTCGCGGCAGATCATGTCACGCCTGAAGCCATCAACTTCATGGCGCGTTTCGGACGCGGCCTGATTTGCCTGACCCTGAGCCGTGAACATTGCGATCGGCTGGAGTTGCCCCCCATGACCGCGCGCAACGGCGACAAGAAAGGAACCGCCTTCACGGTATCGATCGAGGCCGCTGAAGGCGTGACCACCGGTATCTCTGCGGCCGACCGTGCACGCACGGTGCAGGCGGCCGTCGCGAAAAACGCCAGGCCAGCGGACCTCGTTCAACCAGGCCACATCTTCCCTTTGCAAGCGGTGGAGGGCGGCGTCCTCATGCGCGCTGGCCACACGGAAGCCGGTTGCGATCTGGCAGGGATGGCCGGTGTCGGACAGGCCGTTGATCACCGGGACCGTGCA
>CAZZLB010000057.1:0-5646 GCA_964654655.1 uncultured Rhodoferax sp.
CCACCGATTGCATAAACAGCAATATTCATATTGCTCTGAAAACTGGCCAGCACCACTGCCAGAACACACCAAGCGGCCGCATCGTCCATAGCCCCCGCTGCGAGCGCGAGCGTACCGAGCGAAGTCTTCGATAAACCCTGTTCGAAAATGATGCGTGCCAGCATCGGAAACGCGGTGATAGACATGGCTGCACCCAAGAACAGCATGGCCTGCAATGGCGTCGTTTTGAAAGAAAAGAAACTACCGTCACCAGTCAGATAGAAAGCCAGCAATGCACCCAGGGCAAAGGGCGCCAGAATCCCGGCCAGGGAAATCGACGCTGCACTGCGCAGCCGTGACCTGATCAGGTCAACGTCAAATTCAACGCCGATCAGAAACATGTAAAGCACCAGACCGACCTGGCAGACGGCAAACAAAATGGGTTTGGATTCCGGCGGAAACAGATAGGCGCTGCAGTCGGGCAGCAGCCAGCCCATGAGCGACGGCCCCATGACTACGCCGGCAATCATTTCACTGACAACCTGGGACTGGCCCAAGCGCTTGAAAACGATGCCAACGACTCTGCAGACGGCCAGAATGAAGGCCAGTTGCAGGAAGAACAGGACGGACAGATCGAAGCTATTCATCATCCCTGGCGATGGCGCGCAGCCTCAGGCCGTGGCAGCGCAGTTTTGTGCAATATAGGCGGCGTGGTCGGGCATCACGTCAACGCATTTGGCGATTACTTCCCGCACGCTTTCGAGGTAGGCCTCGGTATCCGCCTCTGACTGCAGGTCGACTAACGGATGGTAGCTCTGCGGAACCAGATTCTGCCCCTGCATCACCTGCAACCAGGCAAGCTCGGCAAACAGTTCGTCATCGATCCGCAGCAAGCGGCCATGCGAGCGGTACAGTTCCATCTTGTGCGTCAGTGTGTCCGGAACAGCCATCTGCGCGCAATGCTGCCAGAACCTGGAGTCTTCACGCTGGTTCAGCTTGTAGTGCAGGATGATGAAGTCCCGGATCCGTTCGTACTCGAAACGGCATTGCCGGTTGTACTCCCGGATGTCCACCGGGTTGAAGCCCTGATCCGGGAAATAGTTGATAAGTCTGGCGATTTGCGACTGCACCAGATGAATGGCAGTCGACTCCAGCGGTTCCACAAAACCACTGGATAGGCCGATAGCCACTACGTTGCGATTCCAGCACTGCTTGCGCAAGCCCGGCACGAACTTGAAACGCCGTGGCTCGGCCAAAGGCTTGCCGTCCAGATTGGCCAGCAAGGTAGCAGCAGCCTCGTCGTCGCTGACAAACTGACTGCAGTAGACATGCCCATTGCCGATGCGATGCTGCAAGGGAATGCGCCATTGCCAGCCGGCACGGTGCGCGGTGGAGCGGGTGTAGGGCAGCAATTGCGATGCAGACTCACAAGGAACGGCCAGCGCTGTATCGCACATCAGCCACTCGGTCCAGTCCTCATAGCCGGTCTTCAGCGTCTCCTCGATCAACAGGCCGCGAAAGCCGGAGCAGTCGATGAAAAGATCGCCTTCGATGCGCTCGCCGCTGGCCAATAGCACTGCGTCCACATGATCATCGCCAGGCCGCTGCGAAACCTGGACGATTTTGCCCTCGCTGCGCTGCACACCGCGCTCCTGAGCGAGCTGGCGCAGGTAGCGCGCATACAGACTCGCGTCAAAATGGTAGGCATAATTCAGGTCAGCCAGCGGCGAATTGGGAACATCAAAACGCGGCGGCATGAACTTGTTGGCTTTGGCCGCCATGCGGGTGATGCAATAGGCTTCCAGATCCTGTGCCTTGCCCAGGCGCCGCATCTTTTGCCAGTACTGGTCGAAACGAACCGTCCATAGATCCTGGCCCAAGCCGCCGAAGCCGTGCATATAGCGGTCGCCCAGCCTGCCCCAGTTGACAAATTCGATACCGAGCTTGAAGCTGCCCTGGGTTCGTCGCAGAAACTCGTTTTCGTGAATTCCGACAATCTTGTTGAAGCGCTGAATCATGGGAATGGTGGCTTCGCCGACGCCAATGATGCCGATCTCATCTGACTCGACGACGCGGATGCTGTACTTGCCGCGCAGCACCGTCGCGAGTGCGGTGGCGGTCATCCAGCCCGATGTGCCACCGCCCACGATCACAATGTCCTGCAAGCCCTTGCTGCTCATTTCACACTCCTGCTGATCAAAATAAAAAGCCCCTTGCCGACTGTAGCCGACAAGGGGCAAAGCCCTTGGAGATTTCGCTTCGTACTTCAGTACTTGTAATTCATGCCGAACAGGTAGGTCTTGCCGTAGGTGGTTCTCTCGATGACGTTGGTCGGCACGTCCTTGTAACGGACAAACTCGGCATTGTTCAGGTTGTTGGCCTGGAACAGGAAGGACAAGCCCTTGGCCGGACCGGACTGGAACTCATAGCCGAGTTGCAGGTCGGTGATGGCCTCGCCGTCGATGTATGTCAGCTGACGGTCGCCCGTGAAGCTCGATACTTCGCCGACAAAAGCCGAACGACGGCGCTGCGCGACACGCACCGAGAAGCCCTTCATTTCATAGTAGGCCGCGATGCTGCTCACAATCTTGGACAAACCAGGCAGTGGAATCGTGCCGGTTGCGATGTTGTCGGTCGACACGCCGGAGGTCGGCAGATTGACCGAGCTGTCGGTGCTTGAGTAGGAGCCAACCAGGCCGAAACCATCAAGCGGCTTGGCCAGCAGATTCAAAGGCAGCGAGGCCGACAATTCGATTCCCTTGATCGTGCCACCGTTGCCGTTGAAAGGCCGTGTGAACTGCCCGATGACTGTGGGTGCCGCCGGTGTGCTGGCGGTGATGTATTGTGAGAAATTGAAGGTCGGATCGGCAATGTTGACAATGTAGGTGCTCAAGTCCTTGTAAAAGCCGGCAATCCCAATATAGGCCTTGGTGCCGAAATATTTCTCGTACGAAATATCCAGCGCATTGGCACGGAATGGCTTCAGGTTCGGGTTGCCGCCGTCACCTGTGAAGATGGCCTTGGTTGGGTCATAGCTGAAGGAGAAACTGGCACGCATGTCGTTGAGCGTCGGGCGCGCCATCTGCCGGGCCAGACCAAGTCGCAGGGTTTGATCGCCGCCGAGGTCGAACACCAGGTTGGTGCTCGGCAGAATATCGTTGTAGGAGGTACCCGCCGTCGATGTCGCCGCCGGACAAACCTGGTCGCTGACGCAGGACGAAGAATCCCGATCCACGTTGTAGGCGGTCGAGCTTTGATCGGTCTTAACGTATTGCAGACCGATATTGCCACGTACCGGCAAGCCAAACAGTTTCGAGTCGATATCACCGCGGCTGTACAGGGTGGTGACCTTCTCCTTGACGCTCCAGTCCTTGTTGAAGATGTCCGGATGCAGTTTCGGTACCACGTCGTAAATGGATCCAATCGTCCCGAGCGGGTCGAAAGTGGCGAAGGTGATGCCGCTGACCGTGGTGGTACCGCTGCCCGGCATGTCGGCGAAGCCCAGCGGGTTGCCGCCGCGAATGACCAGGCGTCCTTCGATGTACTCGCGCGACTTGGTGCGATCCGACAGATTCAGGCCGACATCGACCGAGCTCAGGAACCAGCCGTCAGGCAGATTGCGCTTGCCGCTCACGCGGTAGGAGTCCAGCTTGTCTTCCACGTGCGGAAGCTTGGAGTAGCCGGCCTGGGGTGAACCGACACCACCACCCCAACCCTGTACGTCCGTGAGTTTGATCAGGCTGCGATCAGCATAGTTGAGACCTGGCGTGAAAGCTTGTGCGTTGGTGAAGGCCACTGTATCGAGTTGCGCAGTGCCCAGGGTGTTTTGTGTCGTACCTGCCGTGGTTTCCATGATGGCACCACGACGTACCGCCTTGGACGTCGCCAGATCGAGGTTACCGGTCCATTCACCCATCTTGAGCTTGCTGTTCCAGCCGTAGGAACTGAGCTGATCCTGGGTGCTTTCGATATCGTTGCGGACCACGCCGCGCACATTGTTGAAAACACCGGCGGTCGCATTGCTGCCACTGAGTGTGGCACTGGTCAGAACACCGGCCTTGTCGTAATTGAAACCACTGACCCATGAGTCGTTCAAGGGTGCCTGGAATGCCTTGGTCGCCTTCAGCTTGTCAAAAGTCGAGTGAAACAGGTCCACGGTGCTGGAGAAGTCCTTGTTCGGCTTGAACTGCAGCACCGCCATGGCCCCTTCGCGGGTTTGCGTGGTCTGGTCAGACCACCAGCCAAAGCCGTTGTAGGGCACATTGACATCGGCGCCAGCGCCGTTGACTTTGGCCGTACCGCCACCCCAGGAGTCAAAACGCGAAGTGGTTGCGCCGGTCTCCTGCAGACGGGCAAAGCCGAGCGCCACACCGATGGTGCGATCAGCAAACTGGTCAATATAGGAGAAGTTAAAACGTCCTCCGGTACCCTCGGCCATGCCGGTATCGATGCCGGAGCGCTGCTTGCGATAGTTGACAGCAACGGTCCGGCCGGAAAAATCGAGCGGACGTACCGTTTGCAGATCAACCGTACCCGACAAGCCCTGACCGACCAGGCCGGCATCGGGTGTCTTGTAAATCACGACGCCGCTGAGCAATTCAGACGGGTATTGATCGAACTCGACGCCGCGGCTGTCGCCCGTGGTCACCTGCTCGCGACCGTTCAACAAAGCAGTTGAAAAGTCGGGCGACATGCCGCGAATGCTGATTTGCTGGGCCCGGCCCTGACTGCGCTGCGCCGTCAAACCTGGCAAACGGGCCATCGACTCAGCGATGCTCGAATCCGGCAACTTGCCAATATCTTCGGCAGAGATGGCTTCAACGATCGAATCAGAATTTTTCTTGACCGAAATTGCCGCCTCAATACCTTTGCGAATGCCGGTCACGGTCACCGTACTCAGGTCCGTGGTCGCGACCGCCTGTTGTGCCAGCGCGGAGCCAGAGGCCAGCAGCAACAGTGCACAGCCACTGGCAACCGGGCCAAGCCTGAAAAGGGACTGTTGCGAGGGGCGCTTCGCCAGACGCTGTTGCGGCAAAATCTTCATTCACTACTCCTGAGGGTGGTTAATAGGTGTTACGCATGCCTTTGGACTCCGGCCAAAGGATGAAAAATGGGATTCACGGTCCCTTGGCACTATTTGTATCAAAACAAGATATTTCTTTGGATAGTAGAAACCCTCATTTTTCTTTGAATCTTCGAAAATTGTTGGAAATTGGAGACAAATATAGGCGTAATCACAACAGTTTTTACGTCGAATTAAGTGTTTCTATGTCTTTCAATTAGCAAACAGGCATATTGCATGTAGCTAAAGTACACATATACTCCATAACAGTTTACATTGCTACCCACCCCTTCTATCAAAGGATACAAAGTGCAAACCGAGCCGGTTCGCTTTCCCAGACTGCTTGGCGACATTGGCGGCACCCATGCCCGTTGGGCCTGGCAAGAGAGCGCCGACTCAGCCTTGCAGGATGTTTCAGTGCAGCCCTGCCGAGCCAGTGCCACCTTGCTGGAGTCGGCAAGAACGTATCTGGCCAGCACGGGCCATGCTCATCCGCGCTGCGCCGGCATCGGGATAGCCACAGCCTTGACAGGCGATGTGGTGCGCATGACCAACAACCCCTGGACTTTTTCGATCAAGGAACTCAAACAATCGCTCGGCGTGGA
>CAZZLB010000057.1:5746-11048 GCA_964654655.1 uncultured Rhodoferax sp.
GCACGCAATCTGACGCCAGCGGAAGTCAGTGCTTCGGCCATCGCCGCCAGCGACCCCGATTGCGTCGCCAGCGCACACCACTTCACCGCCTTTCTGGGTACCGTAGCGGGCAATCTGGCCCTGACACTGGGAGCCCTCGGTGGTATATATCTCGGTGGTGGCGTCGTTCCACGACTTGGTGCCGCCTTCGACGAAGTGCTTTTTCGCCAGCGCTTCGAGGACAAGGGACGGTATCAGGACTATCTGCGCGCCATTCCATGCTGGATCATCACGGCTTCAACGCCGGCCCTGCTGGGTGCCTCGCGCGCGCTCGACCTGCTTGCAACTGACTGAAGCAATTGCCCGGCAACCGAGTCGCCCATGCCATCCACACTTTTCGAAAACCCGAGGCTGCTGGCCGACATTGGCGGCACCTTCGTGCGTTTCACGCTTGAAGTGGGGCCGGGCATTTTTCAGCACGCCTCCTCCTTGCGCTGTGCCGACTACGATGACCTTCATGCCACGGTACAAGCCTACCTCTCTGCGCTGCCCATCAGCATATCCAGAGATCGAATCAGGAACGCTGCTGTTGCCGTAGCTACACCCGTTACGGGCGACCAGGTTCGAATCACCAACTACCCGTGGCAGTTTTCCATCGAGCAGCTGCGTCAGCATCTGCATCTCGACAATTTGTTGGTAGTCAACGATTTCACCGCGCTGGCCATGGCACTACCGAGCTTGCTTCCCAGCCAGCGACGACAGGTAGGTGCGGGAGCGGCCCAGTCGCGGAGCGTCATCGGCCTGATCGGTGCTGGCAGCGGCCTGGGCGTATCGGGCCTGATACCAGCCGGCGAAGGATGGGTGGCACTCGGTACGGAAGGCGGGCACACGACTTTTGCGCCGCGCGATGAGCGCGAACTGGTGATTCTTCAATACGCATGGCGCCACTACACCCACGTTTCATTTGAACGTCTGGTGTCGGGTCCGGGTATTGAACTGATTTACCGCGCTCTGTCCGCGCGTGACGGTCGTCCCGAGCAGATCCTGAGTGCCCCCGACATCGCGCAGCGAGCGCTGGACGCCAGCGACGCTTTGTGCAGCGAGGTGATAGAGGCCTTTTGTGGCATGCTGGGTACGGCGGCCGGAAATCTGGCAGTCACCCAGGGTGCATTCGGCGGCATCTACATTGGTGGCGGCATCGTGCCGAGATTGGGCAGCCACTTTGACAACTCGATTTTCCGGCAGCGTTTTGAGGACAAAGGCCGTTTTGCTGATTATCTGAAGGGGATTCCGACCTTCGTCATCACCGCCGACAACGCAACACTGATGGGAGTGTCTGCCATTCTGGCCGCGCAGCTGCGCAGCCTGGATGCGTCGCAGGGCTCGGCCATCCTGAGTCAGATTGACCGTGTGCGCGTCAATCTGTCACCCGCCGAACAGCGCGTCGCAGACCATGTGCTGGCGCACCCGCACTCCATCCTGAATGATCCGATTGCCCTGATCGCCCGCTCTGCCGAGGTCAGTCAGCCAACCGTCATCCGATTCTGCCGATCTCTGGGTTGCGAAGGTTTGTCTGACTTCAAATTGCGGCTGGCGTCCGGGCTGACCGGCACCATGCCGATCACCCATGCCCAGGTCACCGGCCAGGACAGCATGCTTGAACTCGGCGTCAAGGTGCTGGGCAATACCGCCTCTGCGATCCTTCAGGTGCGCGATCTTCTCAATCGCGAATCGATCGACAAGGCGGTTCAATGGATTTCCGCTGCGCAACGGGTCGAGTTCTATGCAGTAGGGCATTACAGCGTGGTGGCTGATGATGCGCAGTTCAAGTTTCTGCGCATGGGCATTTCGTCCGTCGCCTATACCGCGCCGCGCCTGCAAATGATGGCAGCCAATCTGCTACGCCCGGAAGTGGTGGCTGTAATCATCAGCAGCAGTGGGCGCGTCAGTGAATTGCTGGATGTGGTTGAAAAGGCCCATGAGCGCGGCGCCACTGTGATAGCCATCACGGCCAGTCAGTCTCCGCTTGCGCGCAAGGCCGATCTGGCCCTGATTGTTGATCACGAGGAGGACGTGGCAACGCAGGTGCCCATGATCAGCCGCATTCTGCATTTGCTGATGATCGACATACTGGTGGTTGGCGTGAGCCTGCGCCGCGGTGTCAAGCGCCTGCCTGCGCTGGGCACCGATGCCAGTGCGGCGCTTGACGAATCCGGCTCCACGCAGCCCATGCCAGGCCAGAGCGGCCCAGGTGTCAGTGCCACCGGAGCGCTGGCTCATCTGACCTCGCACAGCCTTTAAAAATCAATCATCCACTTCCAGAATGGTGGCTGAACGGGCTGGCAATGTCAGTGTGCCTGCCAGCGGAATCCGCCGCCCCGAGAGAATATCGGTGCCGAAGGACTGGGGTGTCAGGATCTCGTGAAAGCGGCTTAATTCCAGTGTTGCCGGCAGCCGATTCTTGTTGAAAGCCACCATCACGCGCTTGTGCTTGTCGTATCGGAAATAGACATAAGTTCCGTGCTCAGGCACAAAATGCATCAGCTTGCCGGTGTGGATGACACTGGCACTCTTTCTCCAGTTCAACAATCTCCGCACAAATCGCTGCGCCTCCTTTTGTGCCTGGCCCAGCCCCTGGCCCGAAAACGCATTGACAGGGTCACCGCGCCAACCTCCCGGAAAATCCGCCCGCACCCGTCCATCGTCGCGCCGCTTCGGGCTGGTCATCAATATTTCAGTGCCGTAGAAGAATTGCGGAATCCCGCGCATCGTTGCCAGACAGATCATTGCCATCTGATACAGGGGGTAATCCTGCGCCAGATCAGAAAAGATTCGACTCGTGTCGTGATTGCCTTCGAAGATCACCAGACTCTCTGGCGCAGGGTAGAGGAAGTCATTTGCAACGGTGTCATACAACGGACTGAATGCAGGGGCGTCGGTGTCGGCAGCCACCAGACTTCTCCGCAGCGCTTCAAAAAGCGGAAAGTCCATCATGCTCGGTGCGAAAGACTGATAGTGATCGTGGTTAACCTTGCCTTTCTGCCAGTACGAAACGATGGCTGGATTGGAAATCCACTCTTCGCCGACGATGTTGAACTGCGGATACTCCTGCATGATGCGCTGCGACCACTGCGACAGGAAGGTGGGATCCGAATAGGAGTAGGTGTCGGTGCGCAGCCCCGACAGGCCAGCGTATTCGATCCACCACAAAGTGTTTTGAATCAGGTAATTGGCAAGCAGCGGATTGCGCTGATTCAGGTCCGGCATACCCGGAACAAACCAGCCATCGGAAAACCTGCTGCGATCTGCTGCCGATGCATGGGGGTCCTGAATCGTTGTCCTCTTGTGATTCGTTATCACCGGCCTTGCCTGAAAATTCAGCCAATCAGCGCTCGGCAAGTCCTGCATCCACCAGTGACCCGAACCAATGTGATTCAGCACAACATCCTGAATCCATCCCAAGCCATGGGTCTTTGCCTTCCCCACCAGGGTCCGGTACTCCTCGTTGCTGCCAAAGCGCGCATCGACCTGGTACAGATCGGTGCCGGCATAGCCATGATAGGAACTTGCGCTCTGGTTGTTTTCGGTCAAAGGGGTCGTCCAGATTTGCGTGAACCCCATGCTCGCAACATAGTCCAGATGTTCAGAGATGCCCCTCAAGTCACCTCCATGACGGCCCGACGAAGCACTTCGATTGGCCTTCTCATTGAGTGCGGCCACGCTGTCGTTGTCCGGATTTCCGTTGGCGAAGCGATCCGGAACAATCAGGTAAATCGCATCTGCAGCGCCAAAGCCTTTTCTTTGCGCCGAGTCCTTGTCACGTGCTTCCAGACGATATGACTGGCTGAGCATGGTCTGGCCGTCCTGCGTGAAGCGGAGCAGAAACTCGCCAGGCAGCGCTTCCTTGCTGATCTCCATGTCAATGAAGAGGTAGTTCCTGCTGGCAACCCGAAGCACCTTGCTGATGGCCAGGCCCGGATAGTTCAGACTCGGCGTCAGGTCTGCAATCTGACGACCATGCACCATCAGCTGCAACTGCCCTTGCTTCATGCCAACCCACCATGATGGTGGCTCCACATGGTCAACGCTGTAGGGCGCCGCCTGTGCGTGGACCGGCAACAAGCAACAGACCCAGGCAAGACACCAGGGGGCCAACAACCTGACAATCCGGGTCAGCACCATCCAAGCAATACGGCTCGTCACTCCAACATCACCACTCATACAGTTTCTTGGCGTTGAGATCGACTTTGCCCTCAGAATCGAGGCTGATGACCTCACCCTTCCTGAAGCTATGGCCTTGCAGCGTGAAATCCTGTGACAGCATCGCTTGTTGAAGGCGTCCATTGTCATAAAACCAGACCATCCGCTGCGTGCCGAGTCGTGCAGCAGCGAGGCCCACGCGCAAGGGGTTTCCACTGGAGGTGCACGGGATCCCTTCGATGACTTCGTCCTGCGCAAGCCATATTGCCAGCAGCTTGCCGTTGGGATGCAAGCGACTGCCAGCACCGTCATCCTGACCTTTTACCAGATGCCCCTGCATGCTTGTGACCGTCTCTTTGGGAAGCCAGAAGTGCCTTAGTTGGTCGCCTTTCCCAAAGTGAAGTGCCGTTCCCGCAGGCAAAGTTTGCCCATACACGCTGCCGTCCTGGCCAAGCCAGGCACTGCCCACCTCGCCATTGGGTCGCAATGAAATGTCGGAACCAGCGGGGATTTGAATGTTCCCGACCATAAAAGCCTGCGAAACTTGACATGATGAGGGCTTGCCATCTGCGTAATACTTGATTCGATTGACACATGGCGCTGCCTTGTCGGACGACTGACTCGGAGGTACCACGGTCTGGGCCGCGGCTGCGCCGGAGCAAATCAAGTACGAAACAAGTGACAGCAGCATCCTCATACCTGACTCCTTCCGACGTGGCACTCATTCTAGTCATTGACTGCGGGGGCTCGATATGGAAGATGTCGGCACCAGCCGGCACGCGCAAATTGAAACCGTTACGCCGCTTACGCAACGCTCTCCTGCGCACTTTCAGCCTGCAGACGTGCCACGATCATCTCGCGCAACTGGCGCTTGAGTATCTTGCCCACCGGACTGAGCGGAAATTGGGCCACAACTTCGAGCCGTTCCGGCAACTTGAACCGGGCAGCATTGTCTCCTCCAGTCCTTGCTGTCGGTACTCTATGACCCGGTTCTGGTTTCTTCCATGAATGTTGGGAAGAACAACTATTCCCAAGCGCCCGGAACCTGGTCAGTGTGCTGCACTGTGAGCACCGCCAATATTGAAGATAGCCACTGCCGCCTGCAGGTTCTGCGCCTGCTCTT
>CAZZLB010000058.1:0-11031 GCA_964654655.1 uncultured Rhodoferax sp.
ACAGGCTTTCACGTCAATGTGCGAGCCGACCCGTCCGGTTTGCACGATCAGTTTGAGCTTGGGCAGTTTTTCGATCAGCGCGCGCGGCATGTGAGTGCGCTCGCGTGTCAGCACAATGACGTCGGCATCCTTGAGCCGAAATGACAACTGACCCAGTCCTTTCACCGTGTTGGTGTAAACCTTGGCCGGGTAGGGCTCAAGCTTGGCCGCACATTCGAGCTTGCGAACAGCGTCCTGGTAATCGTCAAGAATCACAATATTCATAGGTTGATATTGTGCCTCGGCATTTCCTGAAGCCCTGCCGCAGCGACCCCGGAAAGAATTATCAGTGCAGTGCAGCGAGCCGATCGAGTTCGGCACAGACATCGGCCATGCGGCCGGAGATGGTCATGCGACCGACATGCGTTGGTGCCTGACCTGCTTCGAGGATGCGCACGATGCGCAGCGGCTTGTGAACCAAGGGTGTCGTGCTCACCTGAACAGGGGCGACCCGCTGCCGTGGCGCGGGTCCGGGCGCAGGACCAGGCGGACATCCGCGCCACCAGGCGAGCAGTGGCGACAGAACGTCGGGCAAGGCAAACAGGGCAATGCTCATTTGAAAATGATTGTGGAAAAAGTCTGAGTGCTTACATCAGCATCGTGTTGCGGATGAGTCCAACAGCCAGGCCTTCTATTTCAAAGGGTTCGCCAGGCTCCACCACGATAGTCTGGTAATCCGGGTTTTCCGGATGCAGTTCAATCAGGTTCTTGTTGCGCTTGAAGCGCTTCACCGTCACTTCGTCGCCCAGGCGTGCCACCACGATCTGGCCGTTCTTGGCGTCCTTTGCGGACTGCACCGCCAGCAGGTCGCCGTCCATGATGCCGGCATCGCGCATCGACATGCCCCGTACCTTGAGCAGGTAGTCAGGCTTGCGCTGAAACAGACTGCTCTCCAGATAATAGGTTTGATCAACGTGCTCCTGCGCAAGAATAGGAGAGCCTGCGGCGACGCGTCCAATCAGTGGCAAGGTCAGTTGGGCCAGGCTCGGGAGCTGGAAGGAATACTGCTTGTTGCGTGATTCATTGATAGAGCGCAGCGCTTCGCTTTTCAGGCGGATGCCGCGCGAGGTGCCACTGACCAGTTCAATCACGCCTTTGCGTGCCAGCGCCTGCAAATGCTCTTCAGCTGCATTGGCCGACTTGAAGCCCAGTTCAGTGGCGATCTCGGCTCGTGTTGGCGGTGCGCCGGTGCGTGCGATGGCGCTCTGAATGAGGTCCAGAATCTGCTGCTGACGGGCTGTCAGTTTGGGGCTTTCAAGCATGGCGACTCCTTGGTATCTGGGCGGGGCTTGCTGTTGGTCTATACACACTGGTTTCATATCCAGTAACTGTATTTTTAACCAGTTTCGGAAAGATTGCAAGCGTTCGCGAAAAATATTTACCAGGGGCCGCCGCTGGCCCGGGTGCGGTGATCAGCTGACCAGTGCTGCAAAGGCGCGCGCTGAAATCTCGTTGACGTCGCCCGTGCCACTGATGGCGCGGTACTTGGGGGCAGCGACGGGGTCCGCCTTGGCCCAGCCGGCGTAGTAGTCCACCAGAGGGCGCGTCTGGGCGCTGTAGACCTCCAGGCGCTTCTTGACGGTTTCTTCCTTGTCGTCAGCACGCTGAATCAGTGCTTCACCGGTGAGGTCGTCCAGACCGGCGACCTTGGGAGGATTGAATTTGACGTGGTAGGTGCGCCCGGACGGCGCGTGCGAGCGTCGCCCGCTCATGCGCTCGATGATGGCGTCAAAAGGAACGTCGATTTCCAGCACGTAATCGAGTTTGACACCGGCCGCTTTCATGGCATCGGCCTGCGGGATGGTGCGCGGAAAGCCGTCGAAGAGGAAGCCGGCAGCGCAGTCAGGCTGGGCAATGCGTTCTTTGACCAGGTTGATGATCAGCTCGTCGCTCACCAGTCCACCAGCGTCCATGATTTTTTTCGCCTCGATACCCAGAGGCGTGCCAGCCTTGACCGCAGCGCGCAGCATGTCGCCGGTGGAAATCTGCGGAATGCCGTATTTTTGGCAGATGAAGGTTGCTTGGGTACCTTTGCCAGCGCCGGGTGCGCCCAACAGGATAAGTTTCATGACGATCTTTCGAACAATTGAATTCAGGCTGCGTCAGAGAATAGCACGTCGTTCAGGCTCGGAAGATTCGACGCACCCTCTCCAGGTCTTCGGGCGTATCGACACCCGGGCCAGGAGCGTGCTGGCTCACATGCACGGCAATGCGGTAGCCGTGCCACAAGGCTCGCAGTTGCTCCAGCGCTTCCATGCATTCCATCGGCGCTTGCGAGAGCGTTGGAAATTGCCGAAGGAAGCCGACTCTGTAGCCGTAGATTCCAATGTGGCGCAGCGGTGACGGGCTGGGCAGACCCGCTGCTTGATCACGCCAGAAAGGGATGGGTGCACGGCTGAAATAGAGCGCCATGGCCTTGGCGTCCAGTACCACTTTGACGACGTTGGGGTTGTGGAAATCCGCCACAGTATCGATGGCGTGCGCCGCCGTACTCATGCTGGCCTCCGGTTGTTCGTTCAGCAAACGAGCTACCGCTTCTACCAGCGATGGTGCGATCAGGGGTTCATCCCCCTGCACGTTGATCACGATTTCCTCGTCACCGAGACTCAGCAATTGACACGCTTCGGCCAGACGATCGCTGCCTGAAGCATGGTCTGTGCGGGTCAATACCGCTTCAACCTGATGCAATTGGCAAGCGGCCACGATTTCCTTGCTGTCGGCAGCAACCACAACGCGAACCTTGCCGCTGTCGTGAGTGATTGAGCTGACGCGCTGCGCGACCCGGACCACCATGGGCAGGCCGGCAATATCTGCCAGGGGCTTGTTGGGCAGGCGGGTGGAGGCCAGGCGCGCCGGAATCAGGACCGTGAAATTCAAAGTCCGAGTTCCTCGTCGCTCAGGGTTCGTGCCTCGTTCTCGAGCAGGACCGGAATGCCGTCGCGCACCGGGTAGGCCAGGCGCGCGCTGCGGGAGGTCAATTCCTGCTTCTCGCGGTCAAACTCAAGAGGGCCTTTGGTGACCGGGCAAACCAGCAATTCAAGAAGTCGTGTGTCCATGGCGAGATGATAGCGCTGCCTTTGACCGATCACTCAGCAGACCCGCAAGCAAGCTGTCAAAGCGCGCGATGAATTCGGGCTCGGGTACGCACAGCAAAGGTATCGCAAGTGCATCCGGCAGATGTGGCCACAGCTTCACTGCATCCTTCTCCGTGCAGAGGATGCGATAGGCGCTGTGATCCTGCCTTGACCAGGCGCTCAAGTCAGCGTGATCGGGCAGCGCGACGGTGTGAGCCAGCGTCAGACCGGCAGCGCGCAACATCGCAAAAAACTGCTCTGGTCTCGCAATCGCCGCAAGTGCCATCAGTGGCCTGGCGTCGGACGCAGCCAGATCAATCAGGGCAAGCGCGCTGCCATCGGCACGCTTGGCGTGATTCGCCAGCGTACGTCGGGCACGAAAGCCCGCAAAGGCGGGGTGGCTGCCCGTGTGCAAGACCAGATCCACGGTGCGTGGCCAATGTTCGCGCAGCGGCCCGGCCGGTAGCAGGAAACCGTTGCCGACGCCACGATCATCAAACACGCAGATTTCCAGATCACGTTGCAAGCCCCAATGTTGCAAGCCGTCGTCGCAGACAATGATTTGGGTTTCAGAATGATGCTGCAGCAGTGCCCTGGCGGCATCGATGCGTGCAGGTGCGACAAAGACCTTGGCTCCCGTGTTGCGCTGAATCAGCGCGGGTTCGTCTCCGACCTCGGCGACGCTGCTGTCTGGTAGCACTTCGCGGCAGTCCTGCTGACTGCGGCCGTAGCCGCGGGAGATGACGCCAACCTTGAGACCACTGCGCTGCAGGTGTTGCACCAATGTCATGACGACGGGTGTCTTGCCCGAGCCGCCCACCACCACGTTGCCAACCACAATCACCGGAATGTCAACCTTGCCAGTCTTGAGCAGCCCCACCCGGAACAGTTTGCGCCGCAGCCACGCCAAGGCACCAAAAAGCAGGGACAGCGGCCACAGCAAGCACGCAAGCCAGCCACGGTGGGTCCAGGCCCTGATCAGTGCGAGCTGCAACGCCGATGGTTGCGCTGCGGTGCTCATGGCTTACGGCGTCCCGGCCCGCGTTGAGGACTGTGTTGCAAAGGTGAGTTGCGTCAGGCCGCTGCGTCGGGCTGCTTCCATGACAGTAACCACCGCCTGGTGCCTGGCGCTGGCATCGGCGCTGATGATCAGTACCGAGTCTTTGCCTGCCTTGGCGGCTTCAAGCAGGGCCGCCGAAAGTGCATCAACGCTGCGTTCAGGCAGCGGCACCTTGTTGATGGCGTAGGCACCTTCGCTGGTTACGGTGACCAGCACCTCCTTGGCGTGGTCCCGCTGCGCCTGGGCGTCAGCGACCGGCAGTTGGAGTTGTAACTCTGTGAACTTGCTGTAGGTGGTCGACAACATCAGGAAGATCAGCACCACCAGCAGGACGTCGATGAACGGAATCAGGTTGATTTCGGGTTCATCGTGGATGCGTGGTCGGAAATTCATGGTGTCCTACTTGCGCAGCGTGTTGAGGTGCCTTGCCATTCTCTCGGACGCCAGTTCCAGCGTCAGCAGATAGGCATCGATCCGGGCCCGGAAGTAGCGCCAGAAAATGAGTGACGGAATGGCCACGATCAGACCGAATGCGGTGTTGTACAAGGCCACCGAAATGCCGTGTGCCAGTTGCGCCGGGTTACCTCCGGTGGCACCGCCGGCCGGAGTCTGGGAGCCAAAAATTTCGATCATCCCGACGACTGTGCCAAACAGGCCCATCAACGGCGCCGCCGAGGCGATCGTGGCAAGTGCACTCAAATAGCGCTCAAGGCGGTGTGCGACCATGCGACCGACCCCCTCCATGCTGGAGCGGAGGTCAACTTCGCTACAGCGCGGGTTGCTGTGCAGGGCCCGAAAACCGCTGGCAAGCACCTCGCCGAGTGCGGAGTTCTTCTCCAACTGGTTGACCACCTCTGGCGCGGGCAAGGTTGTGCGCGACACGCTCAGAACTTCCTGCAACAAGTTGGCCGGTGCAATCTTTCGGGTTTGGAGGCTGATGAACCGTTCGATGATCAGGGCCAAAGCCAGGATGGAGCAGGCAATGAGCGGCCAGATCGGCCAGCCGGCGGCTTGTATGATGGAAAACAAATGCAATCTCCGCGCAGATAATGGGCAGCGTGATTATGTCCCAGCCACCTGAATCCGAATTGTCCCTGTCCGCGCCCAGGATCTGGCGCGTCGACGCCTTGTGTCGTGCTGTCGCCGATGCGCTGGAGGCACGATTCAACCCGGTTTTGGTGCGCGGAGAGTTGTCCGGTTTTTCCCGTGCTTCCAGTGGTCACTGTTATTTTTCACTGAAAGATGACAGCGCCCAGATTCGCTGCGCCATGTTTCGCCGCGCCGCCGGCTTGCTTGATTTTTCGCCGCGCGACGGGGAACTGGTTGAGTTGTACGGCCGGCTTGGTGTCTACGAGGCGCGTGGCGATCTGCAGCTGATTGTTGAAAGCATGAGGCAGGTCGGAGCGGGCGCCCTGTTCGAAAAGTTTCTCCAGCTCAAGGCCAAGCTGGAGGCGCAAGGACTGTTCGACGCTGCCAGAAAGCGTCCTTTGCCAGTGATGCCGCGCGCCATCGGTGTCGTCACTTCGCTGGGTGCGGCCGCTTTGCATGATGTGATGACCGCTTTGCAGCGGCGTGTACCGCATATCCCGGTGCTACTGGTGCCGGCGTCGGTTCAGGGCGGCGGTGCACCGGAGGAGTTGATGCAGGCACTGTCAAAGCTCTATCTACTGAGGCAGCAGGGCAGTGCACCCATTGATGTGATCCTGTTGGTGCGCGGTGGCGGTTCGGCAGAGGATTTATGGGCATTCAATGACGAGGGATTGGCCCACACCATGGTGCAGAGTCCGGTACCTATTGTTTGTGGCGTGGGGCATGAGACCGACTTCACGATCGCCGACTTTGTGGCCGATCTGCGAGCTCCGACTCCAACTGCGGCAGCCGAACTGGTGGCGCAACCGCGCGAGGCCTGGCTGGCCAGCCTGGACAGTCTGGCAAGGCGATGCCAGCTTGCCGCCTGCCGTCATGTGGACCAACACAGTCAGCGCCTTGACCTGACGGCGTCCCGCCTGGGACGGCCGTCCGCGCTGGTGGCCCAGCAGCGACTGCAACTGGCTTCGCGCGCGCAACGGTTGAGCTACCTGACACTCGACTTCCTGAAGCAAAAGCAGCAGGACCTGGAGCGGGCGTCACTGCGTCTGGGGATGCTCGATCCTGGTCTGGTGTTGCAGCGTGGTTATACCCTCCTCATTGACGGCGACGGAAAGACCATTGCCAGCGTGCGACAAACTCGTCCAGGCCAGGCGTTGCAGGCAATGCTGGCCGACGGCAAGCTTGATTTGACGGTTGCCGACGCGAATTGAACAAAGTTTCTACAATCGCCCATCTTTACCCATCAACAGACGAGGATCTTATGGAACACACACTGCCCGCACTGCCCTATGCGATAGACGCATTGGCGCCGAATTATTCCAGGGAAACGCTGGAGTTCCACCATGGCAAACACCACAACGCTTATGTCGTCAATCTGAACAACCTGCAAAAGGGAACGGATTTCGAGAACATGGCATTGGAGGACATCATCAAGAAGTCCAGCGGTGGCATCTATAACAACTCGGCGCAAATCTGGAACCATACGTTCTTCTGGAACTGCATGAAACCCAATGGTGGTGGCGAGCCGACCGGCGCTCTGGCTACCGCGATTGGCGCCAAGTGGGGTTCGTATGCTGCCTTCAAGGAGGCATTTGTCAAATCCGCAGTGGGCAATTTCGGCTCAGGCTGGACCTGGCTGGTGAAGAAGGCGGATGGCTCGGTTGACATCGTCAACATGGGCGCTGCCGGAACGCCCCTGACGACCGCCGACAAAGCGCTGCTGACGGTAGATGTCTGGGAACACGCCTACTACATCGACTACCGCAACTTGCGCCCCAAGTTCGTCGAAACATTTCTCGACAAACTGGTCAACTGGACTTTTGCCGAAAGCAACTTCGGCTGAGGTCTGGCGAGGATCTCTCAATTACCCTGAAAAGGCCTTCCTGAGAGTTTGAAGCCGGCTTTGATCCCCTTCTTGCCGAACCAGCCCTGATTCATCTCGAGCACATAACGAACCGGCTTGGCCGAGCAGTGGGAATCGGTGGTCTGGGGCTTCATGTCGGCCAGGTTGATGATGGTGCCGTCGTCAGCGACAAAGGCGGCCGTCAGCGGGATCAGCGTGTTCTTCATCCAGAAGCATTGCTCGCTGGCTTGCTCGAAGATAAACAACATGCCTTCGGAGGCGGGCATTTCCTTGCGAAACATCAGTCCGGTTGCTCTTTGTTGGGAGTTGGTCGCCAGTTGGACATCGATCAAGTGCATGCCGGCACCAATCTTGATTCGCGGCAGGTTTGTCTGGGGCCCATCCTGCGCGTGAGCCAGGGGACTTAGCGTGAGCATGCAGACCAGAAGTAGCGTCAACTGTTTCTTCATAAGCCGATTTTGCTGCAATGTCTGCGAGTGTCGAAGCAGTTCAGACAAAAAAATGCCCGCCAAAGCGGGCATTCTCATAAGTTTCAGAAGCAGTGCTTCTGAAGGCCTTATTACTTGCTAGCGGAAGCAGCAGCCTTCTTGGCAGGAGCTTTTTCAGCCTTTTCGGCCTTGGCAGCCTTGCTGGCAGCGGCTTTTTCAGCCTTGGCAGCCTTGGCAGCAGCAGCCTTCTCAGCCTTTGCAGCCTTTGCGTCGGCCTTGGCTTCAGTCTTTGCGGGAGCAGCCGCGGCAGGAGCAGCAGCCGGTGCAGCAGCGGCGGCAGGAGCCGGAGCAGCTTTAGCGGGAGCAGCAGCAGGAGCAGCAGCTTGCGCGAAAGCGCCAGCAGCGAAAAGACCAGCAACCAAAGCGGCGAGGAGTTTGTTCATGTTCAGTTTCCTTGAGATAACGTTATTTCAAAAATTCCCCCCAGGCTTTGGAAGGTTTGTCCGTAACGGTGCTGGTTTGCCGCTGGTTGACAGAAATCGGCAATTTTTTGGGACTAGAATTTAAAAACGCCCTGAAACCGGTCTGAAACAGGTTTTTGTCTGGTTTTGGCCACAAAACCCACGCAAACACGACCCATCTACGGAGAAATCGCATGTACCAGCACATCAAGGTGCCATCGCGGGGCCAAAAAATCACTGTGAATGCCGACATGTCACTCAACGTGCCAGATCAACCGGTGATTCCGTTTATTGAAGGCGACGGCACGGGTTTTGACATCACCCCGGTGATGCTGAAAGTGGTTGATGCCGCAGTTGCAAAAGCATACGGTGGCAAGAAGAAGATTCACTGGATGGAGGTCTATGCCGGCGAGAAGTCAACCAAGGTTTACGGGCCGGATGTCTGGCTGCCAGCAGAAACCCTGCAGGTCTTGCGTGAGTATGTGGTGTCGGTCAAAGGCCCGTTGACCACACCGGTGGGAGGTGGCATACGGTCCCTGAACGTCGCGCTGCGTCAGGAACTGGATCTGTACGTTTGTCTGCGGCCGATCCAGTACTTTGACGGTGTTCCCAGTCCCGTCAGGGAGCCGGAAAAAACCAATATGGTGATATTCCGTGAAAACTCTGAAGACATTTACGCCGGGATCGAGTTTGAAGCCGAGTCCGACAAGGCCAAAAAGCTGATCAACTTTCTGCAGAAGGAAATGGGCGTCACCAAGATCCGCTTCCCCGATACGTCCGGCGTCGGTATCAAGCCGGTCTCGCGCGAAGGCACCGAACGCCTGGTGCGCAAGGCGCTGCAGTACACCATCGACAACGACAAGCCGAATTTGACCATTGTGCACAAGGGCAACATCATGAAGTACACCGAGGGTGGCTTTCGTGATTGGGCCTATGGTCTCGCACAAAGGGAATTCGGCGCCCAACCGATTGACGGCGGACCCTGGTGCAAGCTCAGGAATCCCAAGACCGACAAGGAGATCATCGTCAAGGACAGCATTGCTGATGCGTTCCTTCAGCAAATCCTGCTGCGCCCCGCAGAGTACAGCGTGATAGCGACCCTGAACTTGAATGGCGACTACATTTCCGACGCACTGGCAGCGCAGGTTGGAGGCATCGGTATTGCACCAGGTGCCAATCTGTCGGACTCCGTGGCCTGCTTTGAGGCAACCCACGGCACAGCACCCAAGTACGCGGGAAAGGACTACGTGAACCCCGGTTCCGAAATTCTTTCGGCAGAAATGATGTTGCGTCACATGGGCTGGACGGCAGCGGCTGATCTGATCATTCGTTCGATGAAGAAGTCGATTGCGAGCAAGAAAGTGACCTATGATTTCGCCCGTTTGATGGAGGGCTCAATCCAGGTCAGTTGCTCCGGTTTTGGCCAGGTGATGATAGACAATATGTGATGCCAGACCTACATCATCAATTCATGATGTAAATCAAATTTTCACGGCAGCATCGGCCGGGCATTCCGGCGCCCATCGAATACAGTTGCTTGTTACTGTCCAACCAAATTAGAAAGAGGAAAGCCATGGCTTCGAAACTGTCCAAGATCATTTACACGCTGACCGATGAAGCACCGTTTCTCGCAACGTGTGCGTTCCTGCCCGTCATCCGCACCTTTGCGGCCCCGGCCGGCATCGATGTGGCAGAGTGCGACATTTCGGTCGCGGCACGGGTGCTTGGTGAGTTTCCGGATTGTCTGACAGACGCGCAAAAAGTGCCCGACAACCTGGCAGAACTTGGCCGTCTCACACAGTTGCCCGAAACCAACATCATCAAACTGCCCAACATCAGCGCTTCGGTGGGACAGCTGATGGCCTGTATCAAGGAATTGCAGTCCAAGGGCTATGCGGTACCTGACTATCCGGAAGATCCCAAGAGCGACGCTGACAAGGCGATTCGCAGCCGCTATTCACGTTGCATCGGCAGCGCCGTGAACCCGGTACTGCGAGAAGGCAACTCGGACCGCCGCGCACCTAGGGCCGTCAAGGAATTTGCCCGCAAGCATCCGCACTCGATGGCCGACTGGAGCCAGGCGTCGCGTTCGCACGTGTCCCACATGCACCACGGCGACTTTTACCATGGGGAGAAGTCGATAACCCTGGACAAGGCGCGCGATGTCAAGATGGAGCTGATCACCAAGAGTGGCAAGACCCTGGTGCTCAAGTCCAAGGTTTCGCTCAAGGATGGCGAAATCATCGACAGCATGTTCATGAGCAAGAAAGCCTTGCTCGAGTTCTATGAGAAAGAAATTGAGGACGCGCGCAAGACAGGTGTGATGTTCTCGCTGCACGTCAAGGCGACCATGATGAAGGTGTCGCACCCCATCGTATTTGGTCACTGTGTGCGGATTTTCTACAAGGACGCCTTCGCAAAACATGCCAAGTTGTTCGACGAACTCGGTGTGAACGTCAACAACGGCATGATCAACTTGTACGACAAGATCGCTTCGTTGCCGCAATCGCAGCGCGAGGAAATCATCAACGACCTGCATGCCTGCCACGAGCACCGCCCTGAACTGGCGATGGTCGATTCGGCCAAGGGCATCACCAATTTCCACTCACCCAACGACATCATTGTGGATGCGTCCATGCCGGCCATGATTCGCAATGGCGGCAAGATGTGGGGTGCCGACGGTCGCCTGAAGGATGTCAAGGCGGTGATGCCGGAGAGCACATTTGCCCGAATCTACCAGGAGATGATCAACTTCTGTAAGTGGCATGGCGCGTTTGATCCACGCACCATGGGAACCGTCCCCAACGTCGGCCTGATGGCACAGCAGGCTGAGGAATACGGCTCGCACGACAAGACCTTCGAGATTTCAGAAGACGGGGTGGCCAACATTGTCGATCTGGCCACTGGCGAAGTGCTGTTGGCACAAAACGTTGAGGAGGGCGACATCTGGCGCATGTGCCAGGCCAAGGACGCCGCCATCCGCGACTGGGTCAAACTGGCGGTCACGCGTGCCCGC
>CAZZLB010000059.1:0-6770 GCA_964654655.1 uncultured Rhodoferax sp.
GCCATGCGCCAGGGCGTGCGCGTGGATGGCTACTTTGTCTGGAGTCTGCTCGACAACTTCGAGTGGGCGTCGGGCTACGAGAAGCGCTTTGGCATCGTGCATGTGGACTACGCGACACAGCAACGCACGCTCAAAAAAAGTGCACTTTGGTACCGCGACTTTCTGCGTGGCCAGTCCGCCTGATGAATTGATTGGAATCCGACATGGGACAACTCGCCCTTCGAGGCATACGCAAGAACTACGGCACAACCGATGTCATTCACGGCATTGACCTGGACGTGCGCGATGGCGAGTTCCTGGTCTTCGTCGGCCCCTCCGGTTGCGGCAAATCGACCATGCTGCGCATGATTGCCGGGCTGGAGAGCATCAGCGCGGGCGATCTGCTGATCGACGGCGTGCGTGCCAACGATTTGCCGCCGGCGAACCGCGGCGCGGCGATGGTGTTCCAGAGCTATGCGCTTTACCCGCACATGACGGTGGCCGAGAACATGGGTTTCTCGCTGCGCATGGCAGGCATCAGAAAACCTGAACGCGAACAAGTGGTTGCGCGCACGGCCGAAGTGCTGCGCATCTCGCATCTGCTGCCGCGTCTGCCCAAGGCCCTGTCAGGCGGAGAGCGTCAGCGTGTCGCCATTGGCCGCGCGATTGTGCGCAAACCCAAGGTATTCCTGTTTGACGAGCCTTTGTCGAACCTGGATGCGGCCTTGCGCGTGACCATGCGCATCGAACTCTCGCGCCTGCACAAGGAACTCGGCACGACCATGATTTACGTCACCCACGACCAGGTCGAAGCGATGACCATGGGTGATCGCATCGCTGTTTTCAACCAGGGCCGCATCGAACAACTCGGCGCACCACTTGACCTTTACGCGCAGCCGGCCAACGAGTTTGTTGCCACCTTTCTCGGTGCACCGCGCATCAACCTGATCCATCGACCGGTGGCTGGAGCGTCGTCTGAGCACCTTGCGCTCTGGGGCGCGGCAGGCCCGCTGGCAGCCGATGTTCAAAAGATCGGCATCCGGCCGGAGCATTTGCGCTTGCTGGGTAATCTGGCCAGCGTGCCGGCCCGCGTGGTACTGGCTGAACATCTTGGCGATACATCGGTGATCCATCTGCAGGTCCCTGGCGTGGAAGCACTGCTCAACGTCAAGATGGCGGCACGTGGGACCCGGCTGCAAATCGGTGACATGGTTGGCGTTGGTTTTGATGCCGCTGATGCGCTGAGTTTTGCCGCCGACGCGCGGCGTGTGCCCCGACCGCGCTGAGGCACGCGTGCAGCCTCATGGCTTGCCAGCTGCTGCTGCGGCAATACCCTGGATGACCAGTTCGATCATGCGCTGGTAACCCGCTTCGTTGGGGTGGACACCGTCTTGCGAGTAAGCCCGCTTCAGGCCCTTGGTCTCATCCACCATGGGCGTGTAGTAGTCCACATAAACCAGATGCTGGCGGCTTGCGTAGTCCTTGAGCCGCTGGTTGAGGGCAATGATCGTGTCAGCAGGTTTGATCTGCGGATTCCAGTAAAAGCGGTTGGCAGGCAATACCGCGCACAGCACGACCTTGATGCCATGCGCCTGCGCCAGTTCAACCATGGACGCGATATTGCCGGCAATCATGTCTTCGGTGGCAGGTCCGGTGTTGCCGGCAATATCGTTGGTGCCGGCCAGAATCACGACGGTTTCGGGTTGGAGGTCGATCACGTCGGCGCGAAAGCGCAGCAACATCTGCGGCGTGGTCTGGCCACTGATGCCCCGGTTCAGAATCGATTGGCTCCAGAAGGATGGCGTCCAGAATTCGGTAATCGAGTCGCCCATGAAGACGATGCGCCTGGTGTCATGCGGCGCTGCAGCAAGCTGCGCGTTGGCGCTCCGATAGGCAGCCAGGTTGGCCCAGTCATGCTGCGCATCCACTGCCGGAACCGCCAGCGCCGAGCCCAGCAAAGTCATCGATAGCAACGCGCCACAGCGGGCTTTGTGTACCATTTCCATCATCTGCGACTCCTCTGGTCTCGCACCATGCGCGTCACCGGCTTGAGTCCTGTGCCGGGTCCGTGATCGATGCCTGTCCGGTTTCCATACGGCCGGCAAATCGGCGGCTAAAGAGCGGCAACTCCGGCACGTGCAATGTGAAGTCGTACCAGCCGCCGCTGGACTTGATCGCGCAGCGGTGCACGGCATGCGCTTGCGCGGCGACCGTGTAACGCACAGGGGCGACTTCCTTGCTGTAGGCGTTGGCCTTGAGCTCGAAGGTGCAGGGTGCACTGCCTTGGTTGTGCAGTCGTGTTGTCAATTCGCAGCGCAGCGGATCAAACCCAACTTCAACTTCCGGTGCTGGTGCCGGCCCGAGCGGCGGCTTTTCTCCCGTGAAATGCCGGTGAAACCCGTTGGGGCCGAGCACCCACAAATCGTAGCCAGGCAGCGTCTGCGCGATTGACCAGGAGCCACGCAAAATCTTGCCCGGCGCCACGGTGTAGCGGCGCGGAATCTGCGTCAGATTGCGCCGGTCATAAACGTGAAACACGGCTGCTGCAGCACCGGTGTTGACAAAAACCAGGGTCAGCGATGGCGCGGCGGGCTGGTACAGACTGTTGACCTCAAGCTGATACGGCAGGGCGCGCGAAGGTCGTGTGCCCGGCGCCCGGCGTGGCTCCACCTGCACCGCAGGGATAGCAGGCATGGTACGCGTCGGCAAGGCGCGTGCGCGTGCCGCCAGTGCCGCAGTTGCGGGCAGGGGTGCGAGGGGCGAGCGATCAGGCAGGGAGAAGTCCAGCGCGCTGGTCAGGTCGCCGCAGACAGCACGGCGCCAGGATGAAATATTGGGTTCCATGACACCAAAGCGCCGCTCCATGAAACGGATCACGGACGTGTGGTCAAAGACCTGCGAGTTCACCCAGCCGCCACGACTCCAGGGCGAAATCACGAACATCGGCACGCGCGGGCCAAGTCCGTAGGGCTGATGCAGCAAGGCCTTGTCCTGCGCGCTGTTGCGGTAACTGACCAGGTGCTCGTGGTACTCACCGCGCGTATCGACCGTCGAGTCGCCCGCCAGTTGTCGCTGCGCCGGGTCCGGGTGCCAGGCTACATACGAGGGAACAGCGGGCGGCGGGACATGGTCATAAAAACCGTCGTTCTCGTCATAGTTCAGGATCAGCACCGTGCGACTCCAGACCTCCGGATTGGCGGTGAGCGCTTCCAGCACCCGCGCCGTGAAGTGCGCACCCTGGGCCGGACTGGAAGCGCCGGGATGCTCCGAGTCGAGTTCACCCGCAACGATCCAGCTGATCTGTGGCAGCGCGTTGGCCAGCACTTCGGCTTTGAGCTGATCGAGGTTGCGGGTGCTGCAGCCACGCGCCCTGAGTTGCTCCGAGGAGCCGGGGTCCCCCGCATAGGCCTCCCGAAAAACCTTGAAAAACGCCAGCGGGTTGTCGTCGTAATTGTCGTCAATGGTCTGGTAAACCTGCCAGCTGATGCCAGCTGCCTGCAGGCGCTCCGGGTAAGTCGTCCACGTGTAGCTGTCGCGCCCGCTTTGCGGCGTCAAAGTCGCAATGTCGTTGAAGGTTGCCGGGCCACGGCCCAGCGCGTGCGGATCGTTGGTGCCCGTCCACAGGAACAGCCGGTTCGGCGTCGTGCCACCCTGGAACGAACAATGGTAAGCGTCACACAGTGTGAAGGCGTCAGCCAGTGCGTAATGGAAGGGTATGTCGGAACGCTCGAAATAGCCCACCGAATGCGCCCCCTTGGCGTGTATCCATTGATCGAGTTTGCCGTTGGCCCAGGCTTGTTGGGCATCGGGCCAGGTGTGCGCCGTGCCTTCGCAGCGCATCAGGGCAAAGTTGGCTTTCGTGTCCAGATGAAAGGGCTGTACCGCCCGTCCGTCAGCGAGGGGAATGGCAAAGCGGTCGGAGAATCCGCGCACACCATTGCAGTTGCCGAAATAGTGGTCAAACGAGCGATTCTCCTGCGTCAACACCACGATGTGTGCGACGTCCTGCAAAGTGCCGGTGCGCCTGTCGGCATCGATTGCCAGTGCCTTGCGGATCACCGGCGGCAGCGTGGACAGCGCCGTCGCAGCGCCCAGCGTGCGCGCGCCCTGGCGCAGGAAGCGTCGGCGCGCCAGATCAGTCATGCGATCCGGTCCAGACAAAGGTGGCGACACTCGCCGCCGGCATGCTGTGCTCGAAACCTTGATCGCCGGACGTGACCGTGAAGCGGCGCTCGACGTCAGCCGAATTCACGACCACCAGAGCAATCGAGTTGTCATCCGCATTCTGGAAAGCCACCGACTCCAGGCCATCCATGCCTGAGCTTGACTCGATGCGCCGTGCGCCAGGGCGCACAAAGCGGCTGACATGTGCCAGCGCGTAGTAATCAAAATTGCGCGTCACGGCGCCGGTCGCCGAGTTGATGGTCACCACGCCACGGCAATCAGTGCAACCTCCGGTGTGCGGTCCATGATTTTCATCCAGCGCAATGTTCCACAACAGGACGCCCTTGGCCCAGCCGCGGGTCGTGCCTATGATCAGATTGCGCATATACCAGGGTAGCGTTTCGGCCCAGTGCGGTTTCCAGTCGCCGCCGGAGCATTCGGTGAAATACGTTTCCTTGTCCGGATAGGCGTCGTGCACTTGTGTCTGCACCGCCACCTCGCCGCCATAGCAGTGCCAGGCAACGCCGGCCACATAGGGACGGGCCTTCGGATCGGCCAGTACCTGCAACGGTGCCTGCGGTTCATCCCAGTTGTGATCCCAGTCCAGGATCCGGACCGGCGTTTTGCGCGCCGCAAGCAAAGGCCCCAGATTTTCGGCAATCAGGCGTGAGCGCATCGCCGGGTCCAGGCGCATGCCGGGGTAATCCAGTGGCTCGAAGTGGGGTTCGTTTTGCAGTGTCAATGCAAACATCGGAATCCCTTCGGCTGCCATGGCATCGACAAACTTTCCAAGGTAGGCGGCAAACGCAGCGTAGGCTTCGGGACGCAGCGTACCTTTGATCAGGCTGTCGTTGCTCTTCATCCAGGCCGGCGCACTCCAGGGGCTTGCCATGACGCGCAACTGCGGGTTGATCGCCATTGCGCTCTTGACGACGGGCAACACATCGGCGCGCATCGGATCGATCGAAAAGTTCGCCAGCGCGTAGTCGGTCTGCCCGACCGGCACGTCATCGAGCGTGTAGTGCCGCATTGAAAAGTCAGACGCACCGATGGTCAAGCGTGTAAAACTCAGACCAATGCCGGGAGCCTTGCCGAACAGGTCGGCCATCAAGGCGCTGCGTTGCTGCGCGTTCATGCGGTTCTGAATGAGCCAGGCCGAGGCGTCCGTGATATTGGCACCAAAGCCGACGATTTCCTGATGGCGCCGGTGCGGATCAACGGCAATATTGAGTGGCAAGGGCGGCAGCTTGTTTGCAAAGTTCTTGCCCGCTTCCAACGCCAAAAGCCTGGACTGGTCGGTCAAGGTGACCCAGGTCTGAACCGCGGGACCGGTCGCCATCGCCTGCGCCTGAACGGCACTGCCAGAGCCGAGCAATACCATCCCGGCAAGCGCTGGCGTCAAGATCCGCCACTTGAAAAATCGCCTCATGATTCCACCTTTGCGCATCAATGAATGTTCATCCGCGATCAGATGCGCTGCTCTGTGACACGGTCGAATAGCGAAATCCGGTTGACGTCCAGCGAGAAACGGACTGTTTCATCAACGCCAACAGTCAACGCACCTGACACCACGCTGGAGAGCAGCTTGTCGCCAATTTCTAGCCACACGACGTGGTGATTGCCCATGGGCTCGATCAATGAAACGGTTGCCTGGAATGGCCCGTCGGCATGAATCCGGAGGCTCTCCGGTCGAATGCCGAGAACGACCTCCTGCGCCGCAGACAGCGGGGTCGCCATGCAAGCGGGTGTCACATCCAGCGTCAATGTTTGCGACTCGAACCGGACCGAATCCCCGTCCGGCTTGAGTTGTCCGTGCAAAAGGTTCATGGCCGGCGAACCCAGAAAGCCCGCTACAAACAGGTTCTCGGGCTTTTCATAAACCTGGGCGGGCGCGCCGATCTGCTGAATTCTGCCGCCGTACATCACCACGATGCGCGTGGCCAGCGTCATGGCCTCGACCTGGTCATGGGTCACGTAAATCATGGTCGAACGCAAATTCTTGTGCAGCAGCTTGAGCTCGCGTCGCAGTTCGGCGCGCAGCTTGGCGTCCAGATTGGACAAGGGCTCATCGAACAGGAAAACACCGGCCTCGCGCACCAGGGCCCGACCAATCGCCACGCGCTGGCGCTGCCCACCGGACAGCTGCGCCGGCTTGCGCTTGAGCAGGGGCTCGAGCTGCAGCATTTGCGCGACTCTCTGAACCCGACGCTCAACTTCGGCCTTGGGTGTGCCCTTGATACGCAGACCAAACGACATATTGCGCTCGACGCTCATGGTGGGGTAGAGGGCATAAGACTGGAATACCATGCCGATATTGCGATCGGTGGGATCGGCCCATGTCATGTCATGACCACCGATTTCTATGCGCCCGTCGCTCACGTCGATCAGACCCGCTATGCTGTGCAGCAAGGTGGACTTGCCGCACCCAGAGGGTCCGAGCAACACCAGAAACTCGCTCTGTTGAACATCAAGATCGAGATCCTTGATGACTTCGTTTGCGCCGAAGCGGACACACAATTTGTGGATGTTGACACTGCTCATGGTCTAGCCCTTGACCGCCCCGGCGGCGATGCCACGCACAAACCAGCGCCCGGATACAAAATAGACCGTGAGCGGCACCAGCGAAG
>CAZZLB010000059.1:6870-10985 GCA_964654655.1 uncultured Rhodoferax sp.
CCACGCACAAACCAGCGCCCGGATACAAAATAGACCGTGAGCGGCACCAGCGAAGTCAGTATCGTCGCTGCCATGTTCACGTTGTAGAGCCGCGTTCCGGTCGTCGTGTTGATCACGTTGTTGAGTTGCACCGTCATCGGCAGGTTCTCGCGACCGGCAAACACCAGGCCCAGGATGTAGTCGTTCCAGACGCCGGTTACCTGCATGATGGCCGCAACAATGATGATGGGCGTCGACATGGGCAGCATCAGTTGCAGAAAAATGCGGACAAATCCACCGCCGTCAATTCGCGCCGCCTTGAACAGCTCTTGCGGAATGGACAGGTAGTAATTGCGAAACAACAGCGTCATCACCGGCATGCTGAAGACGATATGGACCAGCACGATCCCTGGCAGTGAGCTGAACAGCCCGATGGTGGCCAGAATGCGCACCAGCGGGTACATCATGACCTGCACTGGAATGAAGGCGCCCATCATCAGGATGGCAAACAGCACATTGGCGCCACGCGGCTTCCAGAACGACAGGGCATAGCCATTAAGCGCCCCCAGAAGGATGGGCAGAACAGTACTTGGAATCACAATCCAGACCGAGTTCCAGAAGCCGCCCCGGATGCCGTCGCAGGCGACCCCGGTACAGGCCGAGGTCCATGCCGTGACCCAGGGCTCCAGCGTGACCTCGATCGGGAAAGCAAAGATATTGCCCAGGCGGATCTCGTCCATCGACTTCACCGAAGTGGCCAGCATGATGTAGAGCGGCAGCAAAAAGAACGCCGCCGCCGTCAGCAGAAATGCGTAGACGCCGACGCGGGCCGGGTGCAGCCGGTACGGGCGGCGACGCGGCGGCGTGACAGCAAGCGCGCCTGTCATTTTTCACGCCGGGCCTGGGCAGACCGATTGCGCACCAGCATGAAGGGCAGCACCAGCAGCAAGACCGTCAGCAACAACACGATGGAGCCAGCCGAAGCCAATGCGATATTGGCGCGGCCAAACAGGTGCTCCATGATGAACTTGGCGGGCACCTCGCTGGCAGTACCGGGCCCGCCCTGCGTCATGGAAACAACGGAATCAAACACCTTGACCACCGCCGTGAACAGCAGGACAAACACGGTGGCGATGGCTGGACCCAACATGGGCAGGACAATCGAAACATAAACGCGCCAGGTCGGAATACCGTCGATGCGCGCAGCTTTCCAGATCTCCTGGTCAATGCCGCGCAAAGCTGCCAGCAACAGTGCCATCACCAAACCAGAGGCTTGCCAGACCGTGGCAATCACAATGGTGTAGATCACCATGTCCTGATCGATGATCCAGTCGAAGGTGAAATTCTGGAAACCCATCTGCCGCACAGCTTGCTGGATGCCGTTGCCGGGGTTGAGCATCCACTGCCAGACCAGACCGGTGGCGACAAACGACATGGCGTAGGGGTACAAAAACACGGTGCGCAGGGCGCCTTCGGCCAACACTTTCTGGTCGATGAAAACCGCCAGCAGAAAACCCAGCACCATGCACGCCGCGATGAACAGCACACCGTACAAAGCCAGGTTCTGCAGGGACAGCAGCCAGCGGTCGTTGTCGAACAGCCTCTCATACTGCGCCAGACCCACGTACTCGTCAGACGGAAAGGTGCGTGAATTGGTGAACGACACCTTGAGCGACCACAGCACGGTACCCAGATAGGCCACCATCACCGTGCTGGCCAAGG
Source organism: uncultured Rhodoferax sp. (assembly GCA_964654655.1). Classification (GTDB taxonomy): domain Bacteria; phylum Pseudomonadota; class Gammaproteobacteria; order Burkholderiales; family Burkholderiaceae_C; genus Rhodoferax. Next base: position 8,572 of record CAZZLB010000059.1, read on the forward strand.
GCAGCAACGCAGCCCAGGAGACCAACTGGCGCAGCAGCTGTTTGGGCTTGAGGGTCATGACGGATCGCAAAGCAGTTTCAGTTCTTGAGGGCCGAAGCAATATCTTTCTGAACTTTTTCCACCGGGACATTTCTGTTCCAGTACGCCGTCAGAATATCCGATAGCGCACCATTCTGGTCGGGGTTCAGATACACCTCACCATTGCCGAGTTGGCGCGACTTGTCCTTCATGATGGCCAAACCCTGCTGCGCGCAGACGTCCATCTTCGACACATCGACGTCCGTGCGAACCGGAATCGAGCCCTTGCGCTTGCTGAACTCGACCTGGGTGGCCGGTGCCAGCATCAGGCCGGCCATCATCTTTTGCGCCTTGATGGCTTCGACATTCGCGGTTTTCGGAAACACGAAAACATCGCCCTGGATGATGTATGGTGACTTTGGCCCAAAACCGGCTATGCATCCGTAATCCTTGCCCGGCAATTGCCTGGCCTGGGCAAATTCTCCCTTGGCCCAGTCGCCCATGATCTGCACACCCGCCTTGCCGGTGATCAGCAGGGCGGTTGCATCGTTCCAGTTACGCCCGGGCGCACCCTTGTCAACATAGGCCTGCAGACGCTTGAAGATCAGCAGCACGTTCTTGAACGCATCCCCCTGGATTGCCTTGGCATCGCGGTCGCGCAATACCTTGAGGTACAAATCGGCTCCACCCACGTTCGCCAGAACGGCTGTGAAGACGATACTTTCCTGCCAGGGCTGGCCACCGTGCGCCAGCGCTATCAAACCGGCCGCCCTGAGCTTGTCCAGCACGGTAAACAACTCGTCCATGGATCCGGGTTCTGCGGCAATGCCGGCCTTCTTGAATGCCGCCTTGGAGTACCAGAACCAGGTCGGCATATGGATATTGACCGGCGCTGCGTAGAAGTGCCCTTTGACACGCACCACGTTGAGCACCGGCTCGGGCAGGAACTTGTCCCAGCCGTCGCGCAGCGCAACGTCGTCCACGTTGTTAAGCATGCCTTGCTCGACCAGATCGAGGAACTGCTTGGACGTATTGAACTGCGCGGCAGTTGGCGGATTGCCGCCGACGATGCGGTTCACTGCCACCGAACGCGCCTGCTCGCCTATCGAGATCGCCGTATCGACCCAGACGCCGCCTGCCGCGTTGTAGGCATCGGAGAAGGCCTTGACGGCAGCCGATTCGCCACCGGATGTCCACCAGTGAATGACTTCTGCCCTGGGCCCTGCAGCCTGGGCGAGCGCAGCGAATCCGGCGGACAGCAGCAGCGTCAACAGCTTGAGCTTCACGATTCACCTCTCAAAAAAGACCGGTACCATTTTCCGCTGAGCTTGAGCCGGCGCTGCTGTGTCTGGAAGTCCACATAGGTCAGACCGAAGCGCCGAAGATAGCCCTCCGCCCACTCAAAGTTGTCGAGCAGGCTCCACGCAAAATAGCCCTTGACTGGAATTCCCTTGGCAACAATCTCCCGCAAGGCCAGCAGGTGACGCTCCAGGTAGCGTCGCCGCTCCTCATCGTCAATCTCCCCTTCGGGTGTCACCACATCTTCGTAGCTTGAGCCATTTTCGGTCAAGTAGATTGCTGCCGGTTGGTAGTCCCTGCTTACACGGCTCAGCAAAGCCACCATGCCTGCCGGTGAGACTTCCCAGCCAAAAGCGGTGCGCTCCACGTTGGCCGAGTCGATCACCCTCGTTGCCATCACACCCTGGCCGGGTGCATCGGCAACGACTTCGGGGAAGTAGTAATTGACCCCCAAAAAGTCGCTTGGCGTGGCAATGAGCTGCAGATCACCCTCCTGCACCACAGGCGCCTTGTCACCCAGAAGATCCCATATGTCTGAGGGATAGCCTCGGCCGTGCAGGGGATCAAGAAACCAGCGGTTGCGCAAGCCATCGTGGCGCACGGTAGCCGCTACATCCTGAGCCTTGTCCGAAGCGGGGTAGAGCGGGTGCAGGCTGAGCGCGGCACCCACCTGCGCCAGGGCCACATTGCGCCGCAGTACCGGTATCACCAGCCCATGCGACACCATCACGTTATGACACACCTGCAACGCTGTCTTGAAGTTCTTCAAACCCGGTGCGTGAGCGCCTTCATAGTTACCGATAAAGGCGGTGCACCAAGGCTCGTTGTGCGTGATCCAGTGCTTGATGCGGTCACCCAGATGGCGGCTCACGACATCCGTGTACTCCACAAAGGCGGCGATGGTATCCCGATTGGCCCAACCACCCTGATCCTGCAATGCCTGTGGCAAGTCCCAGTGGTAGAGCGTGGCCCAAGGTTCCAAACCGCGCTCAAGCATGCCGTCCACCAGGCGCGAATAGAAGTCCAGACCCTTCTGATTTGGAACGCCACCACGACCATTGGGGAAAATTCTGGGCCAGGCGATGGAAAAGCGGTAG
>CAZZLB010000060.1:0-10878 GCA_964654655.1 uncultured Rhodoferax sp.
ACCTGACTGCGAATCCGGATCCTGTGCCGAGCTGGAACAGGACGGCCTGTTGGTGGTCGGGCCCGATGCCTCGGGCCGCCAGCGTGTCCAGGCGTGCGGGCGGCACGACCAGTTGAAAGCGCGTTTTGCAACGGTGTCCACAGAGCACTTGCCGGGTCGCATCATCGCGCCAGGCTTTGTGGATATGCACAACCATTTTGCGCAGACCAACGTGATCGGCTCGCCTGCAGACGGTTTGCTGCCCTGGCTTGAGCACTACACTTTTCCGGAAGAGCAACGCTTTGCATCCGCCCAGTACAGCGCCGAGGCGGCAAGCTTCTTTCTGGACGAGTTGCTGCGCCATGGCGTCACCACTGCGATGAGTTTTGCCACCTGCAGCACGGAGTCGGTCGATGCCCTGTTCCGTGAAGCGCAGCAGCGCCGTTTGAGGCTGATCAGCGGTTTATGCCTGATGGATCGCCACGCCCCGGCAGGCGTGCTCAACCGTGCAGCGCCCGACGGCTCACGCAACGCCTGCGAGCAGAGCCTGCTGGATTCAGAGGCCTTGCTACAAAAGTGGCATGGCACAGACCGTTTGGCTTACGCCATCACGCCGCGCTTTGCGCCGAGTTGCAGCGACGAGCAGTTGCGTGGCGCGGGTGAGTTGGCGCAGCGCTATCCGGAGGCATGGATCCAGTCGCATGTGGCTGAAAACAGGGATGAAATCGCCTGGGCGCGGGAGTTGTTTCCGGGCTCTGCCAGTTACCTTGCAACTTACGCCGATTTTGGCTTGTTGCGTCGCCGAGCAGTTTATGCGCATTGTCTGCACATTGACGATCACGACCGGACCTTGATGCGCGACAGCGGTGCCGTGGCGGCGGTCAGCCCGACCAGCAATCTGTTCCTTGGCAGCGGCTTTTTTGATTCTGCGGCGGCGGATCGGGTCGGGCTGCAGTACGGGCTGGCCAGTGATGTGGGGGGCGGCACCAGTTTCAGCCCTTTTCACACCATGTTGGCGGCCTACTATGTGGCGCGCGAGGGGCATAGCAAAGCGGGGCGCTCGCTCTCGGCGCAGCAACTCTGGTGGCAACACACTGCGGGCGCTGCCCGGGCGCTGGATCTGGAAGGCGTCATTGGCAACCTGCAGCCAGGTTGCGAAGCCGATTTTGTGGTGCTCAACCCGAAGGCCACAGCGCTGCTGGCGCGTCGCAGCGCGCAAGCCAACAGTCTTGATGAGCTCCTGTTTGCGATGATTGTGCTGGGCGACGATCGACTGATCGAGAGGACGGTGATCTCGCAGGCGCAGGAGGCGATGTTTACAATCGACCGACCTTAGGAGTTGTGTCCCGATGAGCATCAAGAGCGACAAGTGGATTCGTCACATGGCCGAAACCACCGGCATGATTGAACCTTTCGAGCCGGGTCAGGTGCGTGAACGCGATGGGCAGAAGATCATCAGTTACGGTACCAGCAGCTACGGTTATGACATTCGCTGTGCGCCTGAATTCAAGGTGTTTACCAACATCCACAGTACGGTGGTCGATCCGAAGAACTTCGATGAAAAGAGCTTTGTCGATTTCAACGATGAAGTCTGCATCATCCCGCCCAACAGCTTTGCGCTGGCGCGAACCATGGAGTATTTCCGGATTCCGCGCAACGTGCTGACCATCTGCCTTGGCAAGAGTACCTATGCGCGCTGCGGCATCATCGTGAACGTCACCCCTTTTGAGCCGGAGTGGGAAGGCTACGTCACGCTCGAATTCAGCAACACCACTCCTCTGCCAGCCAAGATCTATGCCGGTGAAGGCTGCGCGCAGGTGCTGTTTTTTGAAAGTGACGAAGTTTGTGAGACCAGCTACAGGGACCGTGGCGGCAAGTACCAGGGGCAGCGTGGCGTGACGCTGCCCAAGGCCTGAGCCAGCGGTTGGAGGATAATGCGGGTTTGCCCCTAGTCCCAAGGCGCACCGAGCTATCGGATTGATAGCAACCTGAACTGGCTGTGAATGACCGATTTGACTTCTGACCTGACTCCTGAACCCTTGCCAATGGCGTTTGCCCAGTTGCAATTGGCAGCCCCGTTGGCCCGTGCCGTGGCCGAGATGGGATACGAGTCGATGACACCGATCCAGGCCCGGGCCATTCCGGTGGTGTTGCAGGGACGCGATGTGATGGGCGCGGCGCAGACCGGTACCGGCAAGACTGCCGCTTTTTCTCTGCCCCTGTTGCAGCGCATGCTCAAGCACGAGAGCAATTCGACTTCGCCGGCGCGGCACCCGGTGCGCGCACTGGTGCTGCTGCCGACACGTGAACTGGCTGACCAGGTGGCGCAGGCGATCAAGGACTACGCCAAATACACCTTGCTGCGCAGTGCCGTGGTGTTTGGCGGCATCGACATGAAGCCCCAGACCATAGAACTGAAAAAGGGCGTTGAGATCCTGGTTGCCACACCTGGGCGTTTGCTGGACCACATTGAGGCCAAGAACGCGGTTCTGAACCAGGTGGAATACGTGGTACTGGATGAAGCGGACCGCATGCTGGACATCGGTTTTCTGCCCGATCTGCAGCGCATCCTGAGCTTTTTGCCCAAGCAGCGGACTACCCTGCTTTTTTCTGCCACGTTTTCACCCGAAATCAAGCGCCTGGCCAACAGCTATCTGCAGAACCCCGCGACGATCGAGGTGGGTGGCTCCAACGGCACCGCCTCGACCGTCGAGCAGCATTTCTACAGTGTGGGCGACGATGACAAGCGCCATGCCCTGCATCAGATCCTGAAGGCGCGCTCCATCAAGCAGGCTTTTGTTTTTGTCAACAGCAAACTGGGCTGCGCCCGGCTGGCGCGCTCGCTCGAGCGTGAAGGCCTCAAGACCACGGCGCTGCACGGCGACAAGAGTCAGGATGAACGCCTCAAGGCGCTGGAATCCTTCAAGAAGGGCGAAGTGGACTTGTTGGTTTGCACCGACGTGGCAGCGCGTGGTCTGGACATCAAGGATGTGCCGGCGGTTTTCAATTTTGATATTCCTTTCAATGCGGAAGACTATGTTCACCGCATTGGTCGCACCGGGCGTGCTGGCGCATTGGGCCTGGCTCTCAGTTTTGTATCCAGGAGCGACGCGCGTCTGGTGGCGGACATCGAGAAGTTGCTGAAGACCAAAATCGAAATCGAGGCCGTTGAGTTCGACGAGGACGCGCCAGACATCCGGCGCCAGGGCCGGATCAACGATGGTCGGCGCATGTACTCCCAGCCATTGGCTGATGACTCACACCATGGCAGTCGCCAACCCGGCGCCATCCGTGATGTGGCACGTGAAGGGCAGTTTGCCAGACCGGTGCCCTCACAGCGGCGCGACTACTCGCGGCCACCCGCCGCTGCACGCGATCCATTTTTTGATCAACCGTACGAGGCCTCAGCCCCACCCGAGGCAAAGCCCGCCTGGGATGCTGCCGTCAGTCGGCACGGCACCGGGCGCAGCATCTCGGCCAATATCAAACCCAAGCGTCGGGTGGCGGCATTGTTCAAGTCCGACTAGCGAGGCGCTCAGCCGGGTTTTTGAGCCTGCTCGCACTTGACCTGGATAAGTTCATGAGTCAGCGTGGCGACTTCACCTGATTTTTTTGTTGCACCCAGACGCAGTGCGCTCAGGCAGCCACCCCAGACGCAGCCGGTGTCGAGCGAAAGCACATCCGGTCTGTTGAGCCAGCCCAGCGTTGACCAGTGCCCAAAGGCCAGCGTCACAGCGGCCGTTTGACGCCCGGGTACCTCGAACCATGGCATGTAGCCTGGTGGCGCGCTGGCGCTGCCTTCCTTGCTGGCAAACTCCATGCGCCCCTGGGCGTCACAAAACCGCATTCGGGTGAGGCAGTTGACGATCACCCGTAGCCGGTCATCCCCGGTCAGCCCATCGCTCCATGCACTGGGCTCATCGCCGTACATCTGTTGCAGGAAGTCACCCAAGGCAGGACCACGCAGCACGGCTTCGACTTCCGCGGCCAGGGTCATGGTTTGGCTGGCGGTCCAGCACGGCAGGACGCCCGCGTGGACCATCAGCAGTTCGTGCCCATCGATATTTTGAAGCATTGCCATCTGTTGCCAACGCAGCCATTCCAGCATGGCCGAACGATCCGGAGCTTCCAGAACATGGTGCAATGTGTCGTGACGACCGGGTTTGCGCGCGCCCTGTGAAACGGCAAGAAGATGCAGATCATGATTGCCCAGAAGGCATTGTGCGGCTGAGCCATAAGCCATGAGACGCCGAAGTACACCGGCGGAGTCAGGTCCTCGGTTCACCAGATCACCGAGCAGGCAAAGCGTATCGCGACTGGGGGAGAACGAGATTTCGTCGAGCAGACGCTGCAAGGCACTGTTGCAGCCCTGAACGTCGCCAATGAGGTAGAGTGCCATGGTGTTCATTTTCGCTCCTCGTCCATGGATTTCCTGCTGATTGTTTTTCTGACCCTGCTCAACGGCGTGTTTGCCATGTCGGAACTGGCGTTGGCGGCAAGCCGGAAAGCAAGACTTAATCTGATGGCAGAGTCCGGCGACAAAGGTGCGCAAGCGGCGCTCACCTTGCTTGGCAACCCGAATCAGTTCCTGTCGACCGTGCAGGTGGGTATTACTTCGATCGGTGTTCTTAACGGTATCGTCGGCGAGGCGGCATTCAGCGATGGTGTCGCCTCCTGGTTGAAAGCCCTTGGCGTCGCCGAGCGGGCGGCTGCCATTTCCGCGACGGCGCTGGTGGTGACGCTGATCACCTTCACCACCATCATTTTTGGTGAGTTGGTTCCCAAGCGTATTGGTCAGTTGTATCCGGAACTGGTGGCACGCTGGGTCTCGCGTCCCATGTTGTGGTTGGCGACTGTCGCCAAACCTTTTGTTCGGCTGCTTTCGGGCGCGACCGCGCTGATGCTCAAACTGTTGCGCATTGATACCAGTGCAGCGAGGCCGGTGACGGAAGAGGAAATCAGTGCCAGTCTGGAGGAGGGCGTCGATGCCGGCGTGATCGAGCAGCATGAGCACCAGATGGTGCAAAACGTCTTTCAGCTCGATGACCGACCCCTGACCTCACTGATGGTGCCGCGCACCGATGTGCAGTGGCTCGATGCCTCCAGTTCGATTGCGCAAAGTCTGGCCTGGGTGGGTAGCAGCGGTCCAGCCGGGGCTCACTCGTGGTACCCGGTCTGTCGCAGTTCGCTTGATGAAGTGATTGGCGTGATCAGTGTTGCCCGATTGCTCCAACTGGGCGTGCAGACGCCGGGCAGCATTGAGGGCTTCGTGACACCCGCCACTTTTGTACCTGAGACCCTCAGTGGCATGGAATTGCTGGAGCAGTTTCGCGCGCAGGCGGGACGCTTCGTGTTTGTGGTTGATGAATATGGCGTTGTTCAAGGCACTCTGACGCCGCGCGATCTACTGGAGGCGATCACTGGCGAGTTGCAGCCTGGCGCCCAGGTGGATGCATGGGCCACTCGGCGTGAAGACGGCAGTTGGTTGCTTGATGGTGTGATGCCGGTGGGCGAACTCAAAGTCCGGCTGGATCTGGAAGATCTCCCAGAGGAGGAGCGTGGGCGCTACAACACGGTTGCCGGACTGCTGATGTCCGTTTCCGGACATCTGCCGGAGGTCGGAGAGCGTATCGACTGTGCAGGCTGGGTGTTTGAGGTGATTGATCTCGACCGCAAGCGCATTGACAAGGTGCTGGCAAGTCGACCTGCTAGCTAGCAAATGCTTGATAACGGTCAAGACCTTATCGCGAACTTGGCCTGATACTGTTCGCAACCGAAGGAGGTTCTTCCATGTTCAAACACATACTTGTCCCGGTCGACGGTTCGTCGACCGCACAGTTGGCGGTTGAGAAGGCGATTGGTCTGGCCAATGCTTTTGACAGCCGCGTCACAGCGATCTTTGTCATTGACCCTTACCCATTTACCGGTGTCGGGACGGATTTTGCCTATGGTCAGGCGGAATATCTGAGTGCAGCTACCGCAGAAGCAAACGCAGCCATCAAAGTCGCCAGGATTGCGTTTGAGAAGGCTGGCGTCCACGTCGGTACTTCGGTGATTGAATCTCACGCCGCCTGGCGTGGTGTGGTCGAGGCGGCTGCGTCCCTGCAAGCCGATCTGATCGTCATGGGCTCGCACGGCCGCAGTGGCTTGGAGAAGCTGGTGCTCGGTAGCGTCACGCAAGCCGTGCTGTCGCACACCCAGCTACCGGTGCTGGTGGTGCGCGACTGAATTCAGCTTACTAACCGCACTGCCCGACGTAACCACAGGCGGTGCAGAAGTCACAACCGTCCTTGTGGATGACGGTTGGATTGCCGCATTCCGGACATACTTTGCCTGCCATGGTGCTGGGAGCATCATGATTCTTGGGTGCATCGAGCACTCCCATCTCGCGCAGAGGCAAGCCCTCTTCGTCAAGAATACCCAGCATGGCGTAGCGATGAATGATGAGGCGCGCAATGTAGGCAACCGTGGAAGGCCAGGTTTGCTGGCGTCGTTCTCCATGCGGCAGGCCCGGCACAAACGCCATGAAATGACCTAACGGCTCTGCATAGTTGAGCAACTTGCGCAACTTCATTCCGATCCAGGCTGGATCGATGACCCGCATGTCAAGCGACAACAGCCGCGCCAGGCCATCGAGGGCTCGTGGGTAGTTTCCCGAAAATCCGACGGCGCAGGGTCGCGTCACGATGACGCCGTCATGACCCGGCAGGTTAACTTCCTTCAGTGTCACTGTGAAGGATTCGCCCGTCGCCGGGTTGTCCACGTCAACCGCCCAGGCCAGCGTTCCAGAGGGGCCGGTCTGGGGCTCACCACGGCTGAACATCGCGTCCATCACTGGCGTTGGTATTTGCGTGTCGGCGCTGGCCAGCGCTTTGAGTTGGTCGCAGCGCCAGCGGATCACCGCAGCCGTCGCCGCCACGACACCCGGGAACAGGCGTTTTTCACCGTTCGGCGGAAACGGCATTTCAAACGAATGCTCTTCGGCCACCGTGGCCAGTGCGTCGAGCTTGAGTTGAAGCCAGGCCGGGTCGTTGGCGCGCAGGTCCATCGACAGAGTCTTCGCCAGTGCACCCAGGCCACGCGGTTGATCCGTGCCGTTGACCCAGACTTCGAAGGGCTTGGGTGCGCCGCCTTCCTCTGGTGCCAGTTCGCCAACGAACAAGGCGAAGTCGCCGAACGGGTGATGCACCATGAAGGTCCAGGCCGGGTTGCCACCAGGCAAGGCCGGACGGCTTGGCCAGCGCAAAGAGGACAGCACCGGAACGGGCAGGCGCTCCAGCGCGAGACGGTGGTTGGTGCCTTCAATCTGCAGCGGTGTGGTGGCAGTCGGTGTGGCTGTGGGCGTCACGCTGAGCACCGAACCCAGGATCGAATTGGGACGATAGGTGGCCAGACCTTTCAGTCCTGATTGCCAGGCTTCCATGTAGAGGTGTTGAAACTCGGCATAGGGGTAGTCGGCCGGCACGTTGACGGTCTTGGAAATCGCCGTGTCGATAAACGGCGCGACTGCGGCGACCATGGCCTCATGTGCCTGGGCACTCATTTCCAGAGCAGTCACGAAGGCTGGCGTCAGTGGCGTGTCTTCACCGAAGAGATGGCGATACAGGCGCCATGCGTGATCCTCTACCGCGTACTCCTTGAAGCTGCCGTCCAGCATGCGCTTCTTGCGCGTGTAGGTCCAGCTGAACGCGGGCTCGATACCGTTGCTGGCATTGTCTGCAAAAGCCAGGCTGATGGTGCCAGTGGGTGCGATGGAGAGTAGGTGCGAGTTGCGCAAGCCGTGTGTGCGCACGCGCTCCTTGAGCGCCGGCGACAAGCGTGAGGCAAAGGTCTGGCCGCTGAGGTAAAGGTCGGCATTGAAGAGCGGAAAGGCGCCGCGCTCGCGTGCCAGTTCAACAGAGGCGTCGTAGGCGGTGTCGCGCATCAATTCCGAAATCTGGCGTGCCATGTCGCGTGCTTCCGGCGTGTCGTAACGCAGGTTGAGCATCACCAGGGCGTCGCCCAAACCGGTATAACCGAGGCCCACGCGGCGCTTGCTGCGGGCCTCTTCTTGTTGCTGCGGCAGTGGCCAAACCGTCACGTCAAGCACATTGTCGAGCATGCGGGTTGCAATGCGGGCGACCTCGGCAAAGGCGGCCTGATCAAATTGGGCATTCTCTTCAAACGGGTTCTTGATGAAGCGAGTCAGGTCGATAGAGCCCAGGCAGCAGCAGCCGTAGGGCGGCAAGGGTTGTTCGGCGCAGGGGTTGGTGCTGGCAATGGTCTCGCAATAGGACAGATTGTTGTCGCGATTGATGTGGTCCAGAAACAGCACACCGGGCTCGGCATGATCGTAGGTCGAGCGCATGATCTGATCCCACAAATCGCGTGCCTGCAATTTGCGATAGATCCACATGCCGCTGCCTTTTTCCTGGTAGGCGCCGGCTGCTTTTTGCGCCGCACCAGGCTCGGCACGGTGCACCAGGGTGAATTCGCCGTTTTGCTGCACTGCAGCCATGAATGCGTCGCTGATGCCAACCGAAATATTGAAGTTTTTCAGGTCGCCCGTGTCCTTGGCGTGAATGAACTCTTCGATGTCGGGGTGGTCACAGCGCAAGACACCCATCTGCGCGCCACGTCTGGCGCCGGCGGATTCGACGGTCTCACAGGAACGATCAAAAACGCGCATGTAACTCACCGGACCGGAGGCACTGCTTTGTGTGCTGCCAACCCAGGCGCCACGTGGTCGGATGCGTGAAAAATCGTAACCGACGCCGCCGCCCCGGCGCATCGTTTCGGCGGCCTCGGTCAGGGCGGTGTAAATGCCGGGATGCCCATCTTCCAGGTGCGCAATGGCGTCACCAACCGGTTGCACGAAGCAGTTGATCAGCGTGGCAGCCAGATCGGTGCCTGCCGCCGACTGAATACGACCAGCCGGCAGGAAGCCGTTTTGCAGCGCCTGCAAGAATTTCGCCTCCCATTGCTTGCGTTGCTCGGGGGCTTCGGCGGCTGCCAAGGCACGCGAGACACGTTGGTTCACGTCGAGAATGGTCTTCTCGTCTCCCTTGCCGTACTTTTCAAGGAGAACTTCCTCGCTGATTTGCTGCGGTGCCAGCGCCAGCGCTGGTTTTGTTCTTTCGGGTGTTTGTTGCGACATGACTTGGTTTCTTGAGATCTGGGCTGGACTGTCAATACTTGCATTGAGAACGTCCTGGATGGGGCGCTCTGGGTAAATTCTGAAAATTATTGTACACGTGGAACCACTACCGGTAGTGGCTACGAGACTATATAGCCACTACATTTAGTGTGTGTACCGGAGTTACCCTGACAGCGCAACAGCCCAGTCGGATCAGGCAGTACGCTCAAAAATGGCCGCAATGCCCTGGCCGCCACCGATACACATGGTGACCAGTGCGTAACGGCCACCGATGCGCTCCAACTCGTACAGCGCCTTGACAGTAATCAAGGCGCCGGTGGCGCCAATTGGGTGTCCCAGCGATATACCCGATCCATTCGGGTTGACTTTGGCCGGATCCAGACCGAGGTCGCGACTGACGGCGCAAGCCTGGGCGGCAAAGGCCTCGTTGGCTTCAATCACGTCCAGATCCTTGACGGCCAGACCCGCCTTCTTGAGCGCCATCTGACTCGCGGGCACCGGGCCTATGCCCATGTACTTGGGGTCCACACCCGCGTGCGCGTAGGCTACCAGGCGCGCCATCGGCTTCAGGCCGCGTGCTTTGGCTGTGGCGGCTTCCATCAGGACGACGGCGGCCGCTGCGTCGTTGATACCTGAGGCATTGCCAGCAGTGACAGTGCCGTTTTCCTTCAGGAACGCGGGCTTGAGCTTGGCCATGTCGGCGAGCGAACAGTTGGAGCGGAAATGCTCATCGCTTGCGTAGGCGATGTCGCCCTTCTTGCTCTTGAGCATGACAGGCACGATTTGCGACTTGAAGTAGCCTGCTTCGGTGGCGCGCTGGGCACGCAAGTGACTTTCCACAGCAACGGCGTCCTGTTCTTCGCGCGTGATGCCCCATTTGGCGGCAATATTCTCGGCAGTCACCCCCATGTGAATGGTCTGGAACGGGTCATGCAAAGCACCTACCATCATGTCCACCATCTTGGTATCACCCATGCGGGCGCCCCAGCGCATGTTCAGACTCGCAAAGGGTGCGCGGCTCATGTTTTCGGCACCCCCGCCGACGGCAATGTCAGCATCACCGAGCAGGATGGACTGACTTGCCGAGACGATTGCCTGCAGGCCGGAGCCACAAAGGCGGTTCACGTTGAAGGCGGGAGTGCCTTCGGCGCAGCCGCCCTTGATGGCGGCCACGCGTGACAGGTACATGTCTTTGGGCTCGGTATTGACGACGTGGCCAAAGACGACATGGCCTACCTCGGTGCCGGCCACACTGGCGCGCGCCAGCGACTCGCGTACCACCTGCGCGGCAAGTTCGGTCGGGGCAATGTCCTTCAGGCTGCCGCCATAGGTACCAATAGCAGTGCGCACTGCGCTGACGACGACGACTTCACGGCTCATGAAAAACTCCTGGGTTAATAAAGATGATTGGGCAGATGCGATCTTACCGGTCTGTTGCTGGTGGTTCGGCTGGCGCCATTTCATGCAGATTGCTCAGATCCATCAGCGCTGTCAGAACCTCCTGTCTGAAGCCGATCCTGTTTCTGCCGACACCGTCTCCACCGTCAAATACCAGTTGCTTGATGTAGTCGAGGCATTCCTTGTGGCCCCAAAGAACACGGATGATTCTGACGATGTGTTCATGCTGCGCACCGATCATGGCAAGTTGATGGTCGATGCGTGCCTGTTTGGGTTGTTCGTGCAGCGGCGTTGGCCGGGTCAACTGATCCTCTTCGGGGAAGCTGATGGTCGGGAAGCTCGAAAATTCGCTGTTGTCTTGCATG
>CAZZLB010000061.1:0-10863 GCA_964654655.1 uncultured Rhodoferax sp.
CTCTGCCCTCCCTAATATCGCCTCCATCTTCTCTCTCTCTAACCCTTCTTCTTCTTGTTTCTAACATATAGAAACATCCCCACACCAGACAGAACAAAGAGCAAAACTGCACCCAAAGCTACCCACAACATTGTCGTGTCAAGCTTCGAATGCGCCCAGTCTATCAGATCACTGTCCATTGTTCTTCCTGTTGAAATACTGGATAAGCTGCCAACCACCTATCCCTCCAAACACAGCCACCAACAACACGATCACTACCCCCAACTTCGCCGCCCCAAATACCTCGTTGTAATCACCCATCAATATCATCATCACCTTGCTCCCTTCTTCTCCTCGCATAACTAGCTAGCTCCACTTCCCCAGAATTTTTTCCCCGGAAATTTTCCAAGGTCAAATACCCCTCTAAAATGAAAACCTTCCCCGGAAATTTTCGAACCCTAAATGAGAAATCAAGAATTCTCTTTTGGTGAGACTTTTCTTTCGGCGAGACGGGAGCTAAGTCCCCATTCTGCTCCTGCTCCCTGCATATCATTACCCTAGGCCCCCCCCGGCTGTTTTGCCGTACCCACCCACCCCACCCCTGTCAATGCTAAACAGGGGGGGGTCTATGGGTCGCTGGAAACGCCAATAGCCCTCGGGCATCTGATTGTCCTTCGGGCTGCATAACCTTTCACTCATCACTGGTTGGTGTTCTTACACTCTCGTCATCCATATCTAGCTGTATAGCGCCGTTGATACTTGGAGAGAAACAAGTCTACCAATATTGTTATTCATCAGACGTTGCTGGGTATCTCTTCTACATCCTGCTTCATTCACCGTCACGCTTATCTAGCATTATAGCGCCGTTCGTTCTTAGGTGAAGTCTGTATTCAGTATCCGTGATATCCAGTTTATAGGTAGGAGCGCACTCCGTTATTCCTTGCCATATTCGTATGTTGACACGAATATAGCTAGAATGCCAGAAAGCTCCTATACGCCTTTCTATCGCTTGTTGGGTTGCAGATAACAGAAGAGCCTGCTCGATTGCTCGGCAGGCTCTGGAGAGGCGATTAGGATTATCTAAGGGGGTTACTGCTGGAACTGAACACCCTGGCCGTTGATCTCGTAGGGGAAGAAGAGACCGCTTGTTCCGAAACGGTTCTTCTGCATTTCTGCGACACGCTGACGATACGTTTCAGACTTCTTGTCGGTATCCATCGCAAGGTGAAGGTGGCAGTCCACAGCGTGCTTCACTTCCTGCTTGCCAGCGAACGTTCCATCCTTAGTAACCTGACCGATCATCACGGCCACGGTCATGTTCTCCTTGCACCAACCAGCGATATCCCACATCGCATCGCACTGCTGCTGTGCAGGACCAGCGGGACGGCCACGGCCGTGAGAAGCCTTCTCGATGGTCTGGAGACTGTCCACGAACAGGAAGAAACCCTTGCCTTCTGCGGGAGGATTTTCCGCACGCACGGTGTCAGCGTACTCGAGAATATCAGCCACATCGTAGAAGCTCGAAAAGAACGCTGCGTTCCTCTCCGAGAGAAGATCGTTGAATTCCATCTTCTCCAGCTTCATCTTGATCTGTGCATCGCTCTCTTCACAGCTATTGAACACAATTGTGTGTCCCTGCGCTGCAAGGCTGTTCGCCATCTGGAGAGACAGCGTGGTCTTTCCCCCGCCAGGAAGACCCGTCAGCATCGCACAGGTGCTCGGTCGGATGCCTTCACCCGTGAACAGTGCATCGATGTAGTCCCAACCAGTCTTGAGCACCGTTCGCAGCGCATCCGGAACCTTGATATCACAGAACCGCCCAGCCATCCCCTTCACAGAGTTCAGACGGCCTGCACCATTCTTCGCTCGTGCAGACGTCTCTGCCTTCGCTGCCTTGTTCTCCGCTCGCTTCGAAACTCGCTTCACTGCACGCTTGTTCGTCATGTTCGTGTTCTTTGTTGCCTTCCGGGTGGACGTCGTGGTAGTGGTCTTCTTCATCTGTATACACAGAATATCATACAGAACAGAATATCTCAAGGAATAAAGATGACGAGAAGAAAACACTGGAATTCCAGGCGTTTCTTCGCTGGCGGGGGCCGGACGTTTGCTGTTGTTATGCAGCGTTGCAGGGAGTTCCTGTCTCGAACACAGTCTTGCAGAACTCGAAAAGGATCTTGCCGCAAAACTGGCATTCCCCTCTGAACTGTGGTGGGTTGCTCAGAAGCATCGAATCCGTGCAGAAGAGCGCCGTGTTGTTCTTGCACCTTGGGCAATCGAGCCAGTAGAACCGATGAGCTTTCTGACCGTCAGGGAGACCGAGAGGGTGAGGCATGTGAGAACGTTCTCTCTTCTTCCTAGGCTCGCAGCTTCAAGTTTGCAAGAGCAGCGATGTTCTTGCTATAATCCACACGTCGATCCAGAGCACCTTCGTAGAACTCACAGATCTGGGAATGCAGGTTGATCCAAGCACTGTAAGAAATCCACTCAGCCTCGCCAACCGTTGAGACGAACAGATCCTCGTTCCCTGGACGTTCAACCGTTGCACGGAGAACTCGTTCGATCGTCCCTGCATCCCCAGCCTTGAACATCGTCCAACAACGCAGTTCCTTCGCTGTTCGAAGAATAACCGCCGCCACCATCTCAAGGTTCTGGATAAACCCATCGCTCGTCATCCCAATAACAAGCGAACGGTTATCCGGATAAGTCTTCCCAACATAAACGAATGCAGCAGTTCCCATTGTTGTGTTTTCTCTTTTCCTTTAGAAAGAGTCCAGTACGTGCCTCATATCGATCACGATACGGTAGCTAGCCATTGGTCCAGAACGAACTTGAGCTCCGTGGCCAATAGTTGTGCCTCGGCAGCTTCCCGATAATGGCCTGCTTGTGCCTCTACCTTGGCCAGCATAAGCCAGTTTTCATAACGAATCTGGAGACCCTCACGCATATGCTTTAGAACGCTATTGGTATTCTTCATGTTTCCAATCAACCCAGAAGTTCAACCTTGCGGTCGTTCACATCGATGCTGCACAGCTTCTCCAGCGCTTCCGCATCGTTGAAGTTCTGGATCTTCTGCACAAGCATCAGTCGCTCCATCTCATTCATACGTGCAACACGCCGAGACACTTCCCTCGCCAACCGTGCAACCTCTCGCTCCGTCCGGTGCGTCTCACGCTCAATCAGCCGGTTCACACGACCAGCCGCCATCTCACACACCGTCACTCGCATCTCAATCCGCTTCGTTGCCGTCTTCATACATACAGAATATCATCCCGGACACCCCTTTCTCAAGGCTTATTCCTAACTTGTTGATATCCTTGAGGAAAAGGGCATTGTGAGAATGGTTATCAAGATCGATATCTCGTGGGACTAAGTGTCCCCCGTGTTCCCCCGTGTTCCCCCGTGTTTATAAAGTGTCCCCCGTGTTTATAAAGTGTCCCCTATGGTTTTGGACATAATCCTGTGTTTTCAATGTGTCCCCTATGGTTTGCTATATTCCCCTATGTTTATGGCAACATATGGTCATGACCTTAGCTACACCGGAATTGAGAGATACCACGAAACACCGAGGATTTCAAATATCTTGTGTTTTCCTCGGGAAAACAAGGGTATCTCGGTGTGCAGGTGTTCTAAGTCCTTGTTTTTACAGGGAAAATGGGTTATCGATATTACGATTGGACTTCTGAGAAAACGGTGAAAAAGGGCGTTTTTGGGGGTTCTAACTGTGGTATTAGAACAGGGTGATGGGACGAATGGAGGCAGAGACGATGGAATTGATGAGGAGGTGATTAGATTCGTCGGTGTTGGAGGGTGAGACGACGAGGGAGAGGTCATCTTCTGGACGGAGGACGGTGAAGCCGATGGAGGAGTTTTTGGTTAGGATTTTGACGGAGAAGGCGTCGATATATTGGCCGTGGTATTTTTTGGGTTTGGCGGCGAGGAGGACGAAGGTATCGTTGAAGGATAGCCGCTCCAAGTTATCGTTGAAGAAGTAAGCTTCATCTTCATAAACATAGACACTGACCAGACGATTTATGTATCGATACATCTTCCCAACCTGTAAGACTTCTCCTTCTTTCATAACCCTACCCCTCCCTTTCTCTCTTCTTCTGATAACTAGTATGGAAGGAAGAGGAAAAGTCTAAGGGTTATGCGGGGTTGGAAGAGGAGGAGGAGGAGGTAATGATGGTAAGTTGGGGATCATTGGGGTTAGGAGGGGAGTTGAGATTGATGACGATGAAGCCGATGAAGGCATCTTTGGTTAGGATTTTGAGTTCGACGTTTTTGGTATGGTCGAAGGTATCGACGACATTGAGGATGACGAAGGGTTCGCCGGGTTCGATGAACTCGGTATCTTCTTCTTCTTCTGTTGAAGAAGAAGATGTGAAGTTGGGGTCATTGTGTTTATTGACAGGGGTATTCCAGGCCCAGATGCCGTAAGGGGAGACGACGGAGGCGAGTTTGCCGTTGAATTTGGATCTGAGGGAGGGGAGATCGTTTTTGGTGAGGAGGGTGGTGGTCACGGTAGGAGGGAGAAGGGTTTGAAGGAGTATTGTGAGTAGAGGGAGCACCAGCCGACGAAGCCTGTTTTGGTAAGG
Organism: uncultured Rhodoferax sp.; assembly: GCA_964654655.1. GTDB lineage: Bacteria > Pseudomonadota > Gammaproteobacteria > Burkholderiales > Burkholderiaceae_C > Rhodoferax. Next base: position 4,575 of record CAZZLB010000061.1, read on the forward strand.
ATCTGGACGTCGAAGATGATGTCCAGAGGTTCATCTTCTTCGTCTTTTTTGCTGTGGATGTTTACTTTGATAACTGAGAGGAGGAGGAAGGGGTCACCGATATAGACGTGTTCGGTGGGGTCATGCAAGATGATGCCATTTTTTATGGAGGTGATATTGAAGTTGAAGTCGGTGTGGTAGAATTTGCCTGGGATGAGATTGTGCATGTCAGCGGCCCTATGATTACTGTGGGATGAAGATGGAAGTATTGGTAAGGGAGCAGCAACCGATCACAGCTTCGGATGTGAGGATTTTTACGATATGTTTGTTGTGGATAACGGTTCTGGTGCCTTTGTTGATGTTGTCGGTGATTTCATATGGATGAGCTTCGATGAAGGCATCGAGGACGATGAATGGAGTTCCGGCTTTGACGACAGTCATTGGTTCCTCTGTGAGCGTATAGGTGTAATTCTGAGAGGAGGTGCTGGGTCTGATACCGAAGTCGTATTTGGACTGATAGATCTTTCCTGGGATGAGGGGAGGGGAAGAAGGTGGTGTCATCATCATCACGGAGCTTCTTCTTTGATTTCACAGGAGTATAGGTTGCACTGTGCTGTGAAACCTTCTGCGGTTAGGATGCGAGCGACGAAGCGTTTATCTGTTGGGTCTTGCGGATCACGGTGAAAGCTTGTTTCGAAGATTTCGAGGAGCATGAAGACGTCATTGTCGTTGATTGTTCCGATCGCCGTGCTTGAATTGAGCCAGGACGGACTGGCTTGTTCGAGTTGGTCGATGACGGTGTTGTCATATGGAAAGATAGATCTTCCGTAGCCTGCGAAGTATCGTTTATCTTCTCGGAAGACGTAGAGTTTGCCGATCTCGGGGATTATGATGTTGTTTTTTGGCATGGAATTATGTCGCTTGGATAGAAGGTGAGATATCCGACGAGGCCATCTTTTGTCAGGATTTTTGTCTCCCATATATTGTAGATGGAGTTCTCCTGTTCTTGATCTCCATCGAACAGTGTAGGAGTTTCGAGGCAAATGAAGGGATCTCCCTTTTTGATGCAGGAATTGGCGTCGATGGGCGAGAGGACAGCCGGAACGTTGGTAAGCCATCGTATTGGGCCAGCGCTGGGAGACAGTTCATAGAATGAGCCTGGAATGAGGTTTGTCATATGTCCACCCTGGAAGCTTCATAGGCCCAGATATTGATATAGCCGCAGTAGCTGTAGTCAGTAAGGATCTTTAGCTTGTACATTACGGAATCATTGATGATTGTTGGCAGAGAATGTTTATATGAGTTGGCAAACACGATTTCGATGCAGATGAAGTGTTCGCCGTTGTTCATGACTATGGGGTCAGAGGTGGAGGCATCCAAATTTGGATTAGTCCAGATAAAACGGAAGCTTTCTTCGAACACGTAGCGTTTGCCTGGGATGAACTGATCTACTGACATAGTGTTAGCTCTGTGGTCCAGAAGGAAGAGTATCCGATCTGCCCTGTGCTTGTCAAGATTCTTGCGTCGATCCTTCTGGCCGGAGGAGTTGTGCCGTTATACTTTCCGGATATCTCGCAGATTTCGAGCAGGATGAAGGTATCTTCTTCTGTGATGTTGTCGAGTGGTTGATCTTTTGGGGTGGTGGCCTGGAGAGTTTTCCAGACATAGCGACGGAGATAAGGGATATCTTTGGTATCGCCGCCGTAACCTGTGGTAAAGGTAAACTGATAAAGCTTGCCAGGAATGAGTTGTTCAACCAAGACCACGGTGATTATCCTCCTCTCTTATCTCTGTATCTCCGATGCGAGTATACCCAACAATTCCATTTTTTGTCAGGATCTTGACGGTTGATACCCAGTCTTGTTTACCACTTGGTGAGCCAGCTTCATATACACGCTTGACAACTCCAAGAAAGATGAAGGGATCCTTGTGGTTCAATCCTTCGTTGTGCATCGCTGTGGATAGCTTTTCGTCTGGCCAGATATACCGGCTCACGCCAATTTCCTTCAAGTGAGGATTGAAGAACGTATATAGCTTGCCAGGACAAAGTGTCTTGTAAGGAGGAACAACGTTGGTCATGGCCAGTATGGCCCGTAATTCTTCCTATTGGGCTCAGGAAGGAGTTCTTTTCTTTCTTCACGGCACAGGGCACACCGGACAAGAAAGTAGGCTGGATGAGCTTTTAGCCAGAGGAAGGACCATCCACGACGCTTGACCAGAATGCGGAACCTTCGTTCCCAGGAATACTCTGCTGGCCACTGAGTTAGTTCAGAGCTCTTGCAGAATGGGCAGGCAGAACCGAAGGGGAGATAATCTGGTGGTTGTGATGGTGACATGGTGGTGAAGATGTGTGAAGGAGGAGTTCGATATGGCAGAGGGGAGTTGGTCATCTTCTTCTTGCTTGACTATATCATAGCACGGGATTATTCGGATCGAAAGGAATAAGTTCGTCGATTCCGAACAGTCCCCAGCCGACGTCACCGGTTGGTAAGAGGATCTGGCCAGCGATGGTGGTTTGAAGGAGGTATGATGATTCCAGAGAAAGGAGAATGAATATGTCTCCAGTTTTGATTTGTGATGAGCTTAGGCCTTCTCTGTTTTGGTTTGGAAAGAGAAGCCTTGTTGTTGTATGCATCTCTCTTGCAATAACGAACCGATACAGTTTGCCTGCAACGAGTGGTTGACTGTTATTCTTTGCTGTTGTTGTGGGAGTAGTAGTAGAAGAAGGCATCATCGAGGAGAGCATAGCCTACTTTTCCGGTTGAAGTCAAGATTTTCAGAATAGCAGAGCGATGCCATTCATCGCTCAGGTCTTCGACGATTTCGATAAGGACGAAGGGTGTGAGGCAGTCGATGAGGCAGATGCAGTCAGAGAGGAGGAAGTGTCTGGTTTGATAGACAGCTATCGAGTGGTGATACGCATAGATCTTGCCTGGGAGAAGAAGAAGCAACGATGACAATGGTGTATTGTCAATAACTACAGCAGTCTCTTGAACTCTGAGTTCAGAGCAAGGATGGCATAACCAACGATTCCGTCTTTTGTCAGGATTTTCAACTCAACCAGGGGATCGTGTTTGCTGTTGTTTGGCGGGGTGAGCGGTGTGTGAGTGATAAGGACAAAGAGATCACCGGCATGGAGTTCTGCGATCTTCGACTGCATGTTGTAGTCTCTAGAGACAAACAACCCTACGGAATGTCCAAAGGCTTTTGAGCCGTTGAACACATACAGCTTCCCTAGAACGAGCTTGTTGATTTCGTCAGGGTTTTCCGTCATAGAGTTTGAGTTTTCTAACGTCGAAGATGGCATAACCGATAATACCATCAGCCGTCATGATCTTGGCTTCGATCAGAACGTTCCATATAGCTGTTCTGGCAACTTCGATCAAGAGGAAGGGAGCACCGTTTTCGTGAACGAGGCCAAGGCAGGCTCCTGTATATACCGTGCTGGCATAGATTGGAACAGAGCGGCTGGCTTCTGGATTGATCTGTTGATACAGCTTGCCGGGGATGATTACTTCGGCGGCTGTTGTTTTTGTTTCATCCATAGGTTTGCAAGCTTCTCCTGTTCAATGAATTCACGCAGCGCATCGCCGCAAGTCTTGAACTTGGAATAATCGATGTTGACCTGACCGGCGATGGCACCTTTGATGAGGGCATAATAGAACTGTTCAGCGAACATCCTTGGATGTTCAGCTTGCATCATCTTGGCTAGATCTTCTTCAACGGTCATCACTTTCACTGCTGACCCTAACTAGCTCACCGCTGGAGATCCGAGCATAACCGATCTGACCGTTCTTTGTCAGGATCTTGACATAAGGATAGGCTGCCGCTGATCCCTTCGGCCCCTTCATCTTCACCTTGCCCACATCCAACAGAATGAACTGATCTCCAGCTTCGATCGTGTCAATCTTGATATGACCATCGCTGGTGCCGAAGATCTGCTGGGATTTGGCCATCATCCAACTTAGGAAGTCTGGATCTGGTGATTTCATCATCGCAAGTGATCCGTAGACTGCAACGGGTGTCAGGGTGTGAAGCTTGTAGAACTTCCCGAGAGGGAGACGTTTTGTTGTCATCGCTTGTCTTCTGCTGATCCGGAGGATGTGATCTGCCTAAAGTCTCTGGTGGCCAAGATAGCGTATCCCATCAATCCGTCTGCTGTTAGGATCTTGATCAATACGTAGTATGACACGTTGCGCACACTGTAAGCTTTTTCACAGGTAAGAATAACGAACAGAGTTCGGTAGTCAACAAGGCCCAGAGGATTCCCGTGCTCTGCGATGTATCCTCTTTCTGTGATGATCTGGATACGATCATATATGTGGAAGTTGTAAGTGCAGCGATAGATCTTGCCGATCCGGATATCCTTTGTTGTTGGAACATTCATCGCTGTCATTCTTCTCCTTCTTCCTCGGCGTCAAATGCAAGAAGGCCATATGATTCGGAACCTCTGGAAAAGCCACCGACGATACCTTTCCCGGTGAGCACCTTGACCCAGACACTATGCATCCGGACCTCTTTGTCGAGAACAATGAACGTTTCACCTTCGGTGAGGAAACCTACTGCCTCTGCACCGTTCGGTGTGCGCTTCGAGAGAATGATGTGCATGATGTGCTTTGGGGCAAGTTCATTGTATGTTTCAGTGAACTTGCAGGTATACAGCTTCCCAATCTGGAGCTTTTTTAGGTTGTTGCACAGACGAGACATAATAGTCTTCTTCTCTCTCTCTCCTGTAGCTCCAGTATATCACACAGACCGGATTATCTCAAGGAATAAAACCGTTGGATTTCTAAGGGTTTTTCGTGGTGTCAGCAGCAGCGGCGACGGGTTCGAAGTCGTATGAATACCAGAATATCCAGCCGATATCTCCTTGGTTTGTCAGGACACGATAGTGATAGTTGCAGTGATCGTGTCTGTTGGATATATCGTCAATGATCTTGTAGTCTTCCAAGACAATGAAAGATATGGTTGGTATGTCAACCGTGCGGATCACGTTGTTGGTGTGAGCACTGAGAGGTCGTTTGGTGTGTAGATATACTACCGTGCCAGACTTGGCCAATCGACGGATGGCAGCTTCTGTGAAGTGATAGAACTTCCCGACCTCGAGTTTTCTGCTGAGATCAATGGCCATTATAGTTCTTCGCAGTTGTTCTTGCTTATGAAGCCATAAGCAACGAGACCGTTGGGGAGAAGCACCTTGCACTCTTCCTCAAAGTGCATGGTTCCTTCTTTCTCAACACCAAGGAAGATAAAGGCTTCGAAGCCTTGGACTTCGTACGTAACGCTCCATTCCTCATTTCCACCGTATGGTGTAGAGAAGAAGCAGATGGTGCCGTAACCTCTAGGTTTATACATCTTGCCTGGGATGAGGCCGGTGTTGTTTGTCACCATCATTGGTCGTTGTTCTCACCTTCTTCATACGTTGCCAGTAAAGAAAAGCATAACCGATGCATCCATCCGGACACAAGATCTTGTATTCGTGCCTTGTTCGAGCTGCACACAAGACAATGAAACTGGACCCTTTTCGGTATGTTTTCCGATCGGTGAGGCCAGTATAATCGGGTGAGTTCCAGACCATAAGATGCTCGTTGCAACTGTAAAACCCTCCGATTTCGAAATTTGCTTCTTCGTCGTCCATGATCGATCATCGTTTCTTTCTCTTGATCTCGCTGTTATAGGAGACATGCCGCATATCTTCTTCGGATGCAAAGGTATAACCTATTTCACCTGTTGGAAGGAGAACCATATACTCGTCTGACCAACCACGCTCTCCAGGGATCCTCTTGATCGGAATAAAGGTTCCGTCGTATTCCATCATTGGTTGTCCGTTCGACATACACGGTGTGCGTTCGCCAAGACCATACTGACCATTCGGTGTCGAGAAGATCGTCCACGATCGAAACGTGCGGTATATTTTCCCGAACTGAATGGTCACGGTCGCTTGTATCCTGGCAGGCTCTTGCTGTCGATTACCGGCTTTCTGAGAGCTTCCGTCATGCGTTCCAGTTCAGCGGTAAGCTCTTCCATGTTCTCGCCCTGGAGATGCGCTGGAGTGTCTCCCCATGAATATAACGTCGTGCCGTCATCCTGTGTTCGATAATACACGTCATGCACGACAAGGTAAGGGTTGCCGTTCAGATCGTAGTGTCGAATAACTCGGTAGTTCCAGCTCATGTCTACAGCATATCACACAGGAACGTTTATCTCAAGGAATATCTTCTTCTGCCAGAGCGTAGTCTGGGAGGATGAGACAATAACCGACGACACCAGAGGGTAGAAGAACCTTGTACTCGTCAGTTTGGTTTGTTGG
>CAZZLB010000062.1:0-10822 GCA_964654655.1 uncultured Rhodoferax sp.
GGGCGGCCGGCAGCTGGACCGAGGAGCGGATCTCATCGGAAGTACCAGCCGGGAATACGCCGCCGTTCAGGACGTTGATGAAAGGAGAGTTGGCGGCGAGACACTTGCCAATAACGCCCACAAGGCGCTGGGTATCCTTCGACGCAAAATCAGAGATCTCCGTGGGGGTATCTAGACACGTAGCCATAAAGAGAAAGAGTTACTGACATCACGCATCCGGCGTGACACGGCTCGCACAAGCGAGTGTATCTGACTACTCTTCTCCCGGGTCAGCGGAGGATGGACCCTCTTCTCGGTGAGGCAGCCGAGCTACCGTAGGCCTCACGATGAATATCGTACTAGGACCGCTTCATGACATCATACCACAGGAAATTTGACCAATTCCGGGCAAAAACCTCAGCCGAATAGTGTTCGATTGTGGTTTTCTTGGCCCGAATTGCGTTTTCCTTGCCTCGCGGACCCGCGGCTTCTAAGATTCCAGCAGCGAAAAGATCCGGAGCGCAGCGCACCGGTACGGTAACACTCAGTTCCCCGTGCTGGTTATTGAACCAACTTGCCATGGGGTAGTTGCAGGTCATCGTCGGGACGCCTGCCATCCAAGCCTCGTTGACCGCCAGACAGTGAGCTTCGGAGTCACTGGGGTTGACGAAAACATCCGCGATATTCAATAAGTCCCCAATATGTCGTAAAGCCGGTAACTGAATCGTGTTGTGTGCTCGCGTGATCGGAGCCATTCCCTGCCCGACTACTACCAGCGTCCAGCCCTCCATCCTAGCCACCGCATCCACGGCTAGTTGGACGTTCTTCTCTCCAGATACCCGGCCAATGTACATCGCCACTTTGTGACCATCTGGGACCCCGATACGCCGACGGACTTCCTCCTTGCTGGAGTAGGGCATGAGACGATAGGCGTCGGTACCATTCGGCATCACCCGAGCGTGGCGTCGGAAGTCGGGCGAGAAGAACCGGGCCCCGATCTCGGAAACCGCCACCGCATGACAGCCGAAGGAATAGTGCGCCCGCTCTGCCTCCTGCGCCATGGGCGCAGTGCTGGATCCCGCCCCGTGAAGGACATAGACCACCTTCTGCGGGAACCTGGAGAACGTCTGCACTAGATTTCCAATACCCCACGCAATGAAGACGTCCGTGTCCTTGCGTGCGGAGTCCGTGTTGGTCACCAGATTTATGCCGCGGGGAAGGCGGGCTATCATCTCCGGGTGGCTGTTCTTCTTGACATCCGTGGGAATGACTATGTTCTTGATCTCAAACCGGTTCGGGTTCAGCCACTGGCACAGACTCAGGATCCACATCTCCGCCCCACCGAAGAACATGGTGGGGGTGATAAAGGAGACTTTCACCCGCTCATTCAAGGGCTTGTGTTCCCCCAATACCTGTCTGAAATCGCGGGTGTCCATAGAGCCTAGTCAGTTACCGACTTGGGGGCCCACACCGTGCTGCCGATGTGACCACAGATGCAATCCAGATCCACATAGGGTTGGTGCCCCGCAGCCTTAGCACGACGGCAGAATACCACGTCCTCTCCTGAGTAAGCCTGCCCGCGGCCCAGCTGCTGGTTGAGCCCGCCCACGATCAAAGCCCGCTCCTCATCCGTCTTGGCATCCATTAGTTTTCGTAATGCCTCGGCGGTGTAATCGTTGGTCGGGGAGAAGTACCGCCATACGCCCTTGTCATTGTCCGGGGCCAGATGAGGGAACTTCTTCTGGATGGACAGGAACACGTCACGATGGATCAGCAGGCAGCCGGTTCCGACCCAGTCCACCGGCTGGAGACCCACCGCGCCCTGCTCACGCTTACGGGTACGTTTGGCCACTTCCGGGTCGCGGAATGCCTGTGCAAAACACGGCTTGCCGGTACCCTTCATCGACCGGACGAAATACAACCCGCCCACCAACGTCTTTCCATGAGATAGAAGCCGGTCAACGGCATTGACCGTGGCTGTATTGGGCGGCTGCTCCACGCCAGCCACATTCTTCATCCACGACTCATTCCCGGTGGGGAGAATCATGTCATCGTCCACGAACAACGCCCATTCGGCTTTGGTATCGTTGACGAACCGGTGCGCGAGCGTGTTGCGAGCATTGACAATGAACGCATCATTGAAGTGCATCATGCACGACATCCGACGCCTATCCCACAGGGAGATAATGGAGTAGAGCGTCAGGGGATGCGTCGCCTTATACTGCGGCAGCAGTAGACACAGCTTGCGCTCAAGCGGGTTCCCAATCTCCGGAAGCGATTGAATGTCAGATTCGATCACGACATACCTCCCGCGGTAATAGCTTTCATGCGCGTGTAACTGTTCAGTGCCTCATCTGCCGATTTTCCTGCCAGACCATCGTCTGCACCTAGAGTCGCCGCCTTCACGGCTTCCTCCGTGGCCGCGGCAGTTCCACCTGTCAGAACTCTCGCTCCGGGGACACGACCCCCGCCCTTGATGTCGCTCAGCTGCTTTCGAAGACTCACCAGATCACTCTGCAATGCCGACACTGTTTTCCGCAACCCGTCCGTGGTGACCTTGTAATACACTGCGCTGGCAGCAGCCAGAGCCATGTCCGCCCGATCCTCGGGGCGAGAAGACTGAGCCAGCTTCACCGCATCGGTGCGAATCTCCCGGACGAACGAATTGTAAGCCTCCAACTGCTTGACTGTGTTCGGGTCTGCTCCGGGCGGGGGTTCCTTCAGTTGAAACTGGGGAAGCCTGTCCATAGACCCGCTGACCCGGTCTTGAACGAACTTCAACACCTCGGCTTCGCGCTGCTTGGCCTCCGCTTGCTTTTCCTGCGCCACCTGCGTCAGGAACTGGTTGGCATTTGCTTCTGCCTTGCGACGCTGCTCCGTGATCTGCTCCTTGGCGAGAATCTGCGCGTCAATGAATCGTCGGGCCCCGGAAGAGATCTGCCTATACAACCCATCGACATCGACCTTCTCAATGCCGCCGAGCTTTCGGATGTTCTCAATGTTCTCCTCGGTAGCGCCCTCCTTGCGGAGCCTCTCGTAGATCGCCTCATCGGCAGCCTTCAGAGGGACGCCGAACTTCTCCTCGAAAACGGGATCCCCTGCTGCCGCTGCCTTTTCCCGGAAGGCCTTCAGTTCTTCCAACTGTTGCTGAATATCCTTCGGCACCTCCACCTTTGGCGGGGTGGATTTTGCTTCCCGAATCTGTTGTTCCAGTTTCTGGATGGTCTCCCGGCTCAGACTCCGCAGCTTCTCAAACTGGGAAGCCGTAGAGGCGCGAGCGTGGGGAGGAAGCTGGATGTCGTCGAGGGCCTTCGCAAGGGAGGGAGGATCAGGGATAGGTTCCTCCCCCTTCGGTGGAGTGCCTGTCGGCTTATCTGCCTCCCCCGGTAAGTTCAACCCGGCGACAACAGACTCCAGATCCGGAGACGCGGCACCTACAGTCTTGGCCGCGGGAACACCAGTGCTACCGCTGCCAGACTCGCCAGGAGGAGTAACATCAGCAGGTTTTCCACCAGATCTAGCGTCCCCGGAGACTTCGGTATTTGGAGATGTCGAGGTTGCTTCGACGGCTTCGGTAGCTGTTGCATCTGCGGCATTCAGTTCCTTGTCTTGGGCGGCATCGGTTTCCCGGGCACCCAGTTTCACGGAATCCAGGAAGCTCCCGGTTTCCAACATCCCGGGTTCTAGTTCAATGGGCATAGTTACAGGGGTTTATTGAGGTCAGCGGGCCATGCGGAGTCGTCATCTAGTGGCGGGTATTCCTCTGTCTCCTTCGGAGCCAGAGCTTCTTGAGGAGTGTCAGCGGATTCCACCATCGAGAGATGCTTGATCGTGGTGATCGCCTGCTCCCATCCGTCGAGGTATCCGAGCTTGAACTCAGGACTACCTTTTCCGGAGTGGGAGATTTCCGACGCGGACGGCGCGAGGGCCACAAGACGCTCAAGGAACCTCCGACCCAAATCAGAATCAAAATGGGTTCGGAGGTCTCCTGCATCTTCTGGGGACCAGGTTGCCGGACGAAGATTCGCTACTAGCATCCTAATAGGATATCGCGGCAGCAACTACATTGGCGCTTCTGTCGCATTCGCGGACTCCTGTTCCTGCGGAACAGCTCCTTGCTCGGCTTGCCCCGGTTGCCCCGGTTGCCCCGACTGCTGTTGCTGCATAACTTCAAGCTGCTTCAACTGCTGAACCGCCTGCTCGGCTTCGCTCAACATCTGATCGAACTGCTCCAAGCCCTGAGACCCGGCTTGTTTGGCAGTTTCCAGATGCGCCCTTCCATGAGCAACCAGTAGCTCAAATGCAGGACCCGCCCCCGGGTTCTGAGCCAATTCCGCCGCTGCGTGCTGAATGGTAGGTGCGAGAACATTGAGGTGAACAAGGTGGCCATCCCGCGGTGACACCGGTACAGGAAGTCCTTCCATGAGCATCATGTTCTCCATCATCTGGAGCCTCTGTTGCTCCGCGGCCTGGGTCGGGTCATTCGCCGGGGACAGGACCTCCTCGGCAAACTCAGGACCCACCAGAGCCTCAAGCTTGGCAGCCTCGATCTTGTATTGGTCGTAGCTAGGAACCCCGCGACCCTCGGAACAAGCCATCACAATCGCCTGCCTGTCGGCACCGGTCCACCCGGAGGTGGTGGTCAAAGCAGGCGAGGTCACCAGATACTGCAACTCCTCTGGTGTGAGTCTCGTTGAGAGAGTCTTGCGCAGATCCAGAACCTTCTGGTCTGTAGTGTTAACCACTACCAAGCGACGCGTGATCTCGGTCATGAGGTGCCCGAATTGCTGGAGCCACCGGGCCATTGAGTCATCCGTGCGCTCCCCTTCGCGGGAGGCCAGAAGGTTTACGGCGGTGGCAGTGACTCGCTCGCCCTGCAGTACCTGAGGCGACACGGACCCAGTCATGGCATCCAACTTGGACTGGAGGAACTGGTCCAGCCCAAGCGCGTCCTCCATGTCCACATCCAACTTGATTTGTGGCACCACTTCGAAGGCCTCATCGATCATGAGGAACCCACCAATCGCGGTGGCCTTCATCCTCCGATGCCTCGCCTCAGGGGCCTTCAGCAGAACCTTACCTGCCAGTTGGAACTTGTCTATGACTTCGTTGGTAGTGCGGTCGAGCACGCTGGCCATGTTGTACGCGATACGACCCACCCCCTTGCTGCCGAGCAAAGTACGATCACCAAGCTCGAAAGCGAAGAATGTCGCACACTCGGTCATCGAGTTGTACCGATCCAACCATACAAACAGGAGCTTCTTGCGCCGGGCATCCACAATGAACTGGCTCACTTTTCCTGTGGGTTCCACGCAGAACAAGTAGTGCAGCGGGACCACCTTATTGCCAGTGCCGAATGCCGATGCAAGACTCAGCTGGCGACGAAGATCCTCGACGATTCGGATGTGTTCCGTGCTTCGGGAACGAACATCTTCGGGGACGGCCTCATTTATGGAGCGGGCGTACTCCTGCATGTCCCACTCATAGGGAAGCTGCTCTGCGTAGCCCGCCTGCTTGTACTTCTCATACAAGGTGATCATGTGCCGAGCGGCTTCATGCACCAGCATGTCGCGTCGGGCCACGAAGAAACTGGCTGTACTGGCATGCTGCTTCGTGCCTGCAGGAACGAAAAGCTCATCTTGCCGCACTGCTGTAGGAAGCCACTCCTCCTCGTCCCACCACACTGCGGCAGTATAACCAAAGGCGGTATTCTCCCACGCCAGGCCCTCCACCACGTCCTTCCACTCCGGAGTGGACCTCACGAACCGGGTGATCTCGTTTCTGAAAAAGGCAGTCTTCCCTCTTCCATCAGGGGTACCTGCTGGAAGAGTAGCATTGGTCAGGTACTTCGACTCGTTGATCGCCCGCGGGAACCGCATGTAGGCATTGGTCATCAGCCTCGACAGCGGACGAGTGCTAACGTTAGCACGCCATCCCAGCCCAGCCTCTTTGAGGCGGGAAGGATCATATGGTCGCTCCTGATTGAGCTTGGCCGAAATACGAGTATTGCGGATGTTACGCTCGTAACTCGCAATCACGACCCGGTCCACCATCTGGGGCACCTGATCCTTGGGTCGCGGGAAGCACCGGTTCACGATATCCCCCGTTTCTGGCGAAACTACCTCGCTCTCCGGTCGATTACCTGAATCGACGGGGTCCCGGATCGTAGGGAGTCCGCCGGGGTTGAAACCGGTGTCACCGAAGGAATCGCTGATGGTCGGGATGCCGCTATTGATCATAGTCAAGGAGAATATCGGTATCTAAACGAGACTCCTCCAGACTTGCTTCGGACAAGCCTCGTGGGCGAGGGCGGTCTTTACCGAGACATAACACTGACAAATCTGGCAAATCCGCTCCTCGTCCAGATACTTGCAGCGCAAACACAGAGCCTCCCGCTCAGCGATTACCTCAGGCGGGGCTACTGGCGATCTGCGCTGGATAACAGCCCGCCAGACGAACCGTACCATCGAGTACAGGAACCGAAAAGGTGCCAAGATTTTCAATTTGTCTCCACTTCTCAATAAGTGCCTACACTTTGTACCCACCCAGCATTCGACTCCGCCGAGGTCTTCCGAGGTGGAGGGGCCTGTGGGATTCGAACCCACATCTCCCGATGAACGGGAATAATTATCCGTTATACCAAGGCCCTGCTCCGAAGACTCCGCAGTCGCTCCGCGTACTCCATATCGGGTCCAGCTCCGCCGCTAGGCGGAGGCGTGCACTGGAGCCTCCGAGGCGACAGGGAAGCTCTGGAAATTGTCCGGGTGCCTCCAGCAGTTGGATGGCGCGGCCTGATCAGCTGGAATAGTGCTCACACGGCAGGCAATGGCATTCGACCACTTGTATTGCCCGCAATGCATCAGCCGCTTATTGGGTACCCCCAAGGACTTCTCCAACTCGATTGCATTCTTGCCGCAGCTTCCGCAAGAAGGGGCAAACCTCACATCATTCTGCGGACAGTTCACACACGCCGCCACTCTGGCAGCGGTAACCGGACTGGCCAAGCTGGCAAGTACATGCGGCACCCTGGCAATCTGCGCCACCCAGGCCACCACCTTGTCGCCCGCGGACTTCGATACCGGGGGCGCGTGCCGGGTTGAACAGAAGTGCGGATTCCTCTGACAGAGTTGATCAGGCACCTCCTCTTCGGGGTTACCCTCAGAGAGCCCGTTACGTCTCCGGTAGGCTTCGACTGCGGCGATCAGCGAGGCCAGATTGCCGCCAGTGATTGTCCCCCCGGACGGGTCCACGAACTTCCACCCCGTTACTACGGGGACTAACCACGGGTTAGGAGTGGCCTTCATCAGTCGTCGAGTGAGTCTAGCACCTGTGCCGGATCCGGATCATCGTCCGAGTGAATATCCGGTTCATCCAACAGGTTGGCTGGGCTCCCTTGCTGCGCCTCGTACCCCGACCACTTCGACACCGAGAACTGCACCCCGGAGGCGCTCCTCATCGCATGGACAAGCAGGGTAAAGGCATCCGCGGCATCCGGTGACCGGTTCCCCCTCGCCTTGAAATCGGTCTTCGTTTCCACCCGGTTGTTTCTCCCCGGGTGATATTTCCTCGCGCATAGCTGTGCCCACAAGTCCTCCCAGTGTGCTTTCGGGTCGAATACCACGAAGGAATGCTCCACCAGCCGGCGTGCAGCAAACCACAACTCCCCAACCATCCGGGCGTACAACTCCTTGGCGGTTCCCTCCTCCTCAAGCAACACCTTCTGGTCCGACGCACTTTCTGAGTAATTGACTCCCTGTATGTCAGGTGACCAGAGTGCCCGGAGCAAGTCATGCACTCCAGACCCTACCCCAGTACGGTCGAGGCACATCCACCGAGGATCCATCTGCCTTGACGTGGCCTCCATCCGGATGTTACGGGCCATCTCCACCGTCTCCGCCTTCGGAAGGGTGACCGGCTGCCGGACCACCAGGATCGGCTTCGTTATAGGCTCCCCCTCCTGATTGGTGAATGGAATGATCCTGCCATGTACCCGCAACCCCGTAGCCGTGCCGAATGTCCCCGGTACCAGCCACGCCCGGTCTCCACCCTCCAAAGCAAGGTCAACCCCGGCACAGTTCTGGGTAGCGCCGATGAACAAAGGCTCCCCCATACGCTGCTCCAAGGTAGCCTGTGTGAATAGCGTCTGGTCGCTTCCCATCGGCGGGTAGAGCCCGCGTCCAAAGGTCCAAAAACTTGGCGAATCCTCACCGCCAGAGGCGCGGGCAAGTTGCTTGTAGCCCGCCGCGGTTTGAAGCCCGGGGAATATGACCTTATTCTGGGTGACGTTCTCCGACTTGGAAGCATCGAGCCGGACTACCCGCCAACCCTGTTTGCTGGTCCAGATCTCATCGGTGTCCGGGTTCAGCTTGTCCCAGCCTTTTTCGGGCTCGGCCATCCGGTACGGTCGTAGCGTGGGATCCTTCGGGTTGTATGACGCGGCTACCTTGAACCCCTTGTCCCCCGCCTCTTGCAACGCGGAGAATACGTTGTCCAGATCCTTGAACAGGCCTGTCGGAACGTTTTCCAACTCATCAATCAGCAGGAACAGCCGTGACATTGTACCGAAGATCGGGTGCGGCTGGGGCCTCGGCACTCGCTTGGTACCTTGAATCTTGCCTGCCCCCTTTGAGGTACCTCCCTGCGGGATGACCACGCCCTGCACCCCACCTCGCTTGTTCTTGGAGTCCAGCCCAATGAACAGATCCTGCGAACGGCCCGGGAGTGGGATAGCCGACCGGGCATGGAGTTCGTTGAGGTGTGAAAACAAGTTGCCCCTGAGGTGGTCCTCACTGGGGCCGATTGCCATGAAGCGAGTGTACTGGGGATCCGCCAGCCACTCAAGGAAGAACGCCACTCCCGGGGTGTAGCTCTTGCCCATGGAAGAAGCGCCCATGAAGATGGAGAAGGGCCACTCCTGCAAGGCCTCCCAGATCATCCGGACTGACCGGGGCTCGGCAGTGAACTGCGCAGGAGTCCACAGCAGTGCTGTGGCCAGATCCTTGCGGTTGCGCTCAAGGCACCACTTGAGCAGGGAATTCAATATGGTCCAGACATCCTGCTCAGTCTCCGGTTTGGCCAGAGACTTCGCAGCGGCGAAATACTCAGCTGCACGATCCGGATACCCGGAGTGCAGCTGCTTCGCCACTTCAGATACTAATAGTTCCGGGGTCAATAGATCTCCGGTCCAGGAGGCAGTGAAGGGTATAGCTGGGCGTGCGGTAGCCGGGCCTTCATACGGTCCAGAAACGTATCGAACTCATCCGCCGACACATATACACACTTGGTCTTCCGTTTTGATAGGTCCCGTGGATGTGGCTTTCTCCCCGGAAGGCCCGGTCGATGTATCAAGGCCTCCCAGACTTTCACCACCACGGGAGCTTCAATGGCTTTCTGGGCCAGATTCTCCAACAACCCCCGGGAGTCCACATTCATCTGCAACTCAGGCATCCCCTGCCTGCGTAGGATATACCACGCGGCATCCATACAATCCAGGAAACATGATTGCCCGGCAGTGGCTTCGTAGATGCCCGTATCAAGGGTCGGGATGTTCTGCAGAAGCCATTCTGCCAAACGTCGAGAGGACGCGGTAGCCCGGCTACTCTGGTCCAGGCACAACACAGCCGGCGATGCCTCGGCAGCCGGCCAGTTCGTCTTGAGCACAAAGTAGAGTTCCTTGGCGCTCCGGTACCGGTAGCGGCACCACGCATTCATGTGGAAGAACATTGCCGCATGAAGAACCGCCAGGGGGCACGAACCAAACCCGGGCGGAACCGGATTATTCGGTGGATGCTGCGGCAATGCGCTCGCGTTGGGAGACTTGTTGCTTGATAAGCTCGACTGATCCGATGCTTGGTGATCCATCGACGAGGTCCATGGCCTTCAGAACTGACATGTGCAATTCCGAGGCGGTTTTCTTGGGGTCTGCTTTGGTGTCAGACAACGTGACGTCCATGGAATCCCCCAAAGCCCTGTACGTCATCTCGGTAGCTATCCGAGCAGAGTCCGCGAGTTCCCGAAGCGGTTTGATGTCCCGCTGCAATCCATTCTTCGTCACCACCGTGGTGAATGCGGCGATCTTATCCGGAGAAGAAGCAAGGTCAGTCACGATACCGTCGATGACCTTCCTCAACCGGTGGGACAGTAGAAAGTTTACTGCCCGATTGATGGTGCGCTGTTCCTTGGCGGAGGAATCTGCGCCCGCCCCGTAGGTCTTGATCTTGGCTTGCCAATTGAACTTGTTGTCCAAGGCCTTCAACTCCACGGGATCCATCAACAGGGCTGCCGCGGTCCGGGGAATGTCCCCACCCATTTGAAGGAGCGTGGCAAAGATCTCCGCCGGATCGGTGGTGATCGGCGTGTAGACGACAGCGTTCATGCCTTCAGCGACCCCCGAGATCGTCCGGTGTAGTAGGCTTAGGCCCGTTCAACTCATACCAGTCCTTGCGGGCCTTGAGTCGCATCTCTCGATCAGCTTCCTCACTGAGTTCACGCACGGCTTTCGGCGCACGCTTGAACAGGTCTTCCTTGGCCTGGCGTTGCTTGGTCTTCATCATACTTGATATCCGAGTTGCCCCGCGAGAGATTTTACAAAATGCGGGGGATCCACTAAGCCAACGCCACCCCCCGGTCCGCCCCCCCCGGTGCCCTCGCGCCCTCGTGCCCTCGACAAGTGTTCCATGTGGAACAATCGGAACCCGGGTTCCGGGTCACCTAGTAGCCAAGCTTATGGTATTCATAAGGTCGGGGGTCAAACGAAATACAACCTCTATTGTGCGCAATAATTATTGAGGGCTCGGGCTCGGGCTCGGGCTCGGGCTCGGGCTCGGGCTCGGGCTCGGGCTCG
>CAZZLB010000063.1:0-10771 GCA_964654655.1 uncultured Rhodoferax sp.
AAAGCCGCCGCCCTGCCCTGCACCGCGTAGGCACCGGCCTTGCCCGCAGGCTCGCCGCTATCTACATAGTGCCCAATCTCGACGGTCGTCAGGCTGGCGAACGTGACACGCGAAACCGACAGGACCTGCTCGCGCCTGTGCGGTGTCCCCAGAATCACCGCCGTCAGGACGCGATGCGTCCGGCCAGAAAGTTGCGCCAGCATGCGCCTGGCATCAGCGTCGTTCACTGGCTTGCCAAAAATGCTGCGCCCCAGCGCCACCGTCGTGTCGGAGCACAGGATCGGTGCTGCTGGCAAACCGCGCCGCTTGAGCCGCAGCAGTGCGGCGTCCAGCTTCAATTGCGTGACACGTTGAACATAAGCCGCTGGCGCCTCATTCGAATGCACCGCCTCAATCGACTCGCTGTCTTCCTCAAGGTCTGGCAGCAACAGTTCATGGGCCACACCGAGTTGCTCGAGCAACTGACGCCGGCGCGGGCTCTGCGATGCGAGGTAAATGAACTTGTTCACGGAAGAGTCACTCGCGATGGTAGGGATGGTTGGCGTTGATGGACCAGGCACGGTACAACTGTTCCACAAGCAAGACCCTGACCATGGCGTGCGGCAAAGTCAAATCAGACAGACGGATGCGTTCGTGCGCTGCCCGCTTGAACGCCGGATCAAGCCCGTCGGGACCGCCGATGACCAGCGCCACATCATCTCCCGCCAGTTGCCACTGCTGCAACTTGCCGGCCAGCGCCTGTGTCGTCAGCGCGCTGCCGCGTTCATCCAGAGCGACGATGCGGCAACCTTTGGGCAGCGCGCCCTCGATGCGGCTGCGCTCGGCTGCATACAGCGCGGCGACGGTCTTGGATGCACGCGGTTCGGTCTTGACGGCTCTGAGCTCCAGTTTGAGATCATGCGGGAAGCGCTTGGCGTAATCGTCCCAGGCGGTTTGTGCCCAATCCGGCACCCGCTGGCCCACCGCAACAATCAGCAGCCGCACCGCGCTGCCTGTCAGGTTTTGCGCGGCAGTGGCTTCTTGACAGCCACATTTTTCACTGCCGGCTTGGCACTGGCGCCAGTGACTGCTTTGCTGGCAGACACCTTTGTGCTGGTCTTTTTCGGGACCGGCTTGGTAGCCAGTGCCTTGCGCACCTGCGCCTTCGATGGAAACGCCTCCTGCACACCCTTCCTGGCAGCATTGGATCGCTTCAGACTGTCCGCAGGTTTGGCCGCAATTTTCTTGACGACCGCAGCTTTGACGGGCGCTTTCACGACCGGCTTGATGGCACCAAATTTCAGGCGCACAGGCTTGTCGCCCCAGAGTTCTTCCAGGTTGTAGTACTGCCGGAAATTCGGCTGCATGACGTGAACCACGGCCCGCCCACAATCGACAATGATCCATTCGCCATTGCTCTCGCCCTCGATACGGGGCTTGGCAAACCCCGCCTCGCGCAGCGCGTCGCGCACGCTGCTGGCCAAGGCTTTGGTTTGGCGGTTGGAGGTCCCGGAGGCAATGATCACGCGTTCAAAAAGACTTGACAGATGCTCGGTGTCGAATACGACAATGTCCTGGGCTTTGACGTCTTCCAGGCCATCCACAATGGCACGCTGGAGTTTTTGAATGTCTTTTTTGGCAGGTGTGGTCGTAGTCATCAAGCGGTCTGATAAAGGTGATGGTGGGCAATATAACGCGCAACGGACTCAAAAACCAGATCGTCAAGACTTTGATGTGTTGCAATTCGGCTTCGAATATCGGTGGCGCTAACGGGCAAAGGGGGCATTTGCAGCCGTTTGAAACGTGATTCGTATGCTTTTGGCGCGACAAAGCGGGGTTTGCTCTTGTTCCAGTCGCCGCGCTCAGCTACATAAATTGTAGCGAGCTGCAGGATTTCCTGCCAGGCGCGCCAGCTCGGGAGCGCCCGGGCCTGGTCCTCTCCGATCAACAGAATCAGCTCGGATTCTGGCCATTGGGTCCTCAACTGACGCAGCGTGTCGATCGTGTAACTTGGACCTTTTCGCAGCGTCTCGCGGTCATCCACCACAACACCAGGCATGCCAGCAAAGGTCAGTTGGGTCATCGCCAGCCGATGCTGCGGCGGACTCAGGGGTCGCGCCTTGTGCCAGGCGTAACCCGTCGGAATGACCCGCAGTTCATCGAGTTCCAACTCGGCCATGGCCGCGCGAACCAAAGCAAGATGCGCCGCGTGGGGAGGATCAAAGGCGCCACCAAAAATACCGATTCGACGCATGTCAGACCCAGTCCCTGCGCACCAGAAACCGGCTGTAAAGTTCCGCTTCCGGCGAGCCGCTTTCGGCCCCATTTTGGTAAGACCAGCTCACCAGCGGCGGCATGGACAGCAATATGGATTCGGTTCGACCGCCGGACTGCAGACCAAAATGCGTGCCGCGATCCCAGACCAGGTTGAACTCCACGTAGCGACCACGCCGATAGAGCTGGAAGGCCCGCTCCCGCTCACCATAAGGCGTGGCACGGCGCCGCTCGACAATCGGCACATAAGCCGACAGGAATGAATCGCCCACTGCCTTCATCATGGCCAGACTGCCACTCGGGCCCAACTCCGAAAAGTCGTCAAAAAAGATGCCGCCTACACCACGCTGCTCGGAGCGGTGCTTCAAATGGAAATACTCATCACACCAGGCTTTGAAACGCGGATATTTGTCCTCGCCAAAGGGCGCCAGCGTGCTCTTGCAGCTACGATGAAAGTGCTTCACGTCCTCGTCAAAGCCATAGTACGGTGTCAAATCCATGCCACCGCCAAACCAGCAAACCGGCGCGCCACCGGGCACCATGGCCGCGATCATGCGCACATTCATGTGAACCGTCGGCACATAAGGGTTGCGCGGATGAAATACCAGGGACACGCCCATCGCCTCAAACGGTGCGCCCGACAGTTCCGGGCGGTGCTGCGTAGCCGACGGTGGCAATTGCGGACCCCTTACATGCGAAAAACCGCAGCCGGCGCGCTCAAACAGGTCACCGCCTTCCAGAATCATGGTAATGCCGTCACCCTGCAGTGGCTCCGTCGGCGGCTTCTCCCATGCATCGACCAGAAAGGCCCTCCCATCCATTTCTGCAATCGTCTGTGTGATGCGCGCCTGCAAGCCCATCAGGTAGCGGCGCACTTCACCGGGATCCGCTCTGGTAACTGCCTTGGTGCTCATTTGACGATAGTCTCCGAGCGGGGAACACGCGGATCAAGCAGGCGGATGGGGGCGGCATTTTCGGGAATGCAGGCCCTGACGCCAACGTAGCTGCAGGCAATGCGCTTGAAGTCCTCGGTCTCATTGCCGCTCAAGCATATGAAATCCTGCACCAGTACTTCGCATCGGCCATAGTCAAGGCGCACCAGTCCCAGCGGTACACCAGCCCGCAGAGCGGTCTGGTAAAAGCCGCTGCGCCAACCCGGAATTCGCTTGCGCGTTCCCTCAGGCGAGAGCGCCAGCCAAAAGTACTGATTCCCTTGGCGTGCTTGGCGAAAGCGGTCCACCGCCTGCCCGACGGTGCCGCGCGGCGAGGTCCGGTTCACCGGAATGCCGCCAAGCCAGCGTAGCCAGGGAGCAAAGACAGGTACGCGAAAAAGCTTGTCCTTGGCCCAGAAACTGACCGAGACGCCAATCGCCCACTTCGCCATCACCAGAATCACAAAATCCCAATTGCTGGTATGCGGGTAAATCACCAGCACACCCTGCTGCGCCGGCAAGCCATCAAACCTCACCCGCCAACCGATTTGTTTCAAAACCCAGCGCGCCAGACGGCTACCGGAAAACCGGACGGCCGGTGGCCCTGGAAACTCGATTACCGACATAAGGAATTCAACTCCGGGCAGCTCGATGGCCGATATCCGTACGGTATTGCTTGCCATCAAAATGAATGGCCAGCGCCACTTCATAGGCACGCTGCTGCGCCTGCCTGACGTTGTCGGCGAGCACGGTGACACACAGCACACGACCACCGGCTGTGACTGGCTGTCCGTCTTTCAAAGCTGTTCCGGCGTGGAACACAACAGCGTCCTCTGCTTCTTCGGGCAGTCCGGTGATCAAATCCCCCCGACGCGGCTCCAGAGGGTAATTCTGCGCGGCCAGTACCACCCCCAGAGCGGTACGCCGGTCCCACTGCAATTCAACATCATCCAGACGTCCATGCAGACCAGGCTCGGTGGCGGCCAGCAGCACCTCGACCAGATCGGTCTTCAAGCGCATCAGAATGGGTTGCGTCTCGGGGTCGCCCAGACGGCAATTGAATTCCAGCGTCTTGGGTCGGCCGCTGGCATCAATCATCAAACCAGCGTACAGGAATCCGGTGAACGGAATGCCGTCTTTCTCCATACCCCGGATGGTCGGCAAGATGATTTCACGCATGGCCCGTGCATGCACGTCCGGGGTCACCACCGGTGCCGGCGAGTAAGCCCCCATGCCACCGGTGTTGGGACCCTGATCGTCGTTAAGCAATCGCTTGTGATCCTGACTCGTCGCCAGTGGCAGCACATTGCGACCATCACAAAGCACAATGAAGCTGGCCTCTTCACCGGTCAGGAATTCTTCAATCACGACGCGTGACCCCTGCGCTCCCGTCTGATCCGACCGCGGCATGCCGCCAAGCATGAAATCCACCGCCTGATGCGCCTCCACCAGCGTCAGGGCCACCACCACGCCCTTGCCCGCAGCAAGGCCATCGGCTTTGACCACAATCGGTGCACCCTTGCGATCAAGGTAGGCGTGCGCTGCAGCCGCGTCGGTGAAGGTTTCATAGTCGGCCGTGGGAATGCCGTGGCGCTGCATGAAGGCTTTGGAAAAAGCCTTGGAACTTTCCAGTTGAGCGGCGGCCCGACTCGGTCCAAAGACGCGCAGACCGTGCTTGCGAAACTCGTCCACCACCCCGGCCGCCAGCGGCCCCTCCGGCCCGACCACGGTGAGCCCGATCTTGTTGGTCAGCGCCCAGGCACCGAGTTCTTCGACCGCAGTGATGTTCACGTTCTCATACCGACTGTCCAAAGCGGTGCCCGCATTGCCAGGTGCCAGATAGACCTTCTCCACCCTGGCCGACTGCGCCAACTTCCACGCCAGCGCATGTTCCCGACCGCCACCGCCGATGACGAGAACTTTCATGTGGCTTCACTGTCCAAATCGGCGTTGTGGTAAATCTCCTGCACGTCGTCAAGTTCTTCGAGCACGTCAAGCAGTTTCTGCATTCGCACTGCGTCCTCCGCGCTGAGTTGAATCGGGTTTTCGGCGCGCATCGTGACCTCGGCCACGTCCGGCTTCAGACTGGCGGCTTCCATGGCGTTCTTGACGTTTTCAAAGTCAGCGTAGGCCGTCAACACCTCAATCGCACCATCGTCGTCGGTAATCACGTCCTGCGCGCCAGCCTCCAACGCGACTTCCATCACCCTGTCCTCGTTCGTTCCGGGTGCAAAAATCAACTGCCCGCAATGTTTGAACTGAAAAATGACGGAGCCTTCGGTGCCCATATTGCCACCGTGCTTGCTGAACGCGTGACGCACTTCGGCAACGGTGCGGACCTTGTTGTCGGTCATGGTATCCACAAGAATCGCCGCTCCACCAATCCCGTAGCCCTCGTAGCGGATTTCTTCGTAAGTCACGCCTTCCTGGTTGCCCGTCGCTTTGTCGATGTTGTACTTGACGCGGTCAGCCGGCATGTTGGCGGCCTTGGCCCGATCCACTGCCAGACGCAGACGTGGGTTGGTTGCGAGATCACCGCCACCGGCGCGTGCTGCTACCGTGATTTCCCGAATGATGCGGGTCCAGATCTTGCCCCGCTTTTCATCC
Organism: uncultured Rhodoferax sp.; assembly: GCA_964654655.1. GTDB lineage: Bacteria > Pseudomonadota > Gammaproteobacteria > Burkholderiales > Burkholderiaceae_C > Rhodoferax. Next base: position 5,793 of record CAZZLB010000063.1, read on the forward strand.
TGGCGACCCTTGCGGTGCTGAATATTCGCCCATTTACTGTGTCCTGCCACGGAAAATCCCTCAAAATTTCGTTACGCTATCGCATCGATTGTACTTTTTGAGAAAGACCAATATGAGCCACTCAGACAACAGCAGTGAACACATCCACCTGGTAGACCACCCGTTGGTGCAGCACAAACTGACACTGATGCGCAGGAAGGACGCAAGCACCAGCAGCTTTCGCACGCTGCTCAACGAATTGAGCATGTTGATGGCTTACGAGGTGACGCGTGACATGCCGACGCAGGATGTCGAAATCGAAACGCCGCTGGAGACCATGACCGCCAAGATGATCGACGGCAAGAAGTTGGTGTTGGTGTCCATCCTGCGCGCGGGTACCGGCATTCTGGACGGCATGCTGACCGTGGTGCCGGGCGCGCGTGTCGGTCACATCGGCCTGTACCGTGACCCCAAGACGCTGAAGGCGGTCGAATACTACTTCAAGATGCCCAAGGACACGCAGGAGCGCGACGTCATCGTCGTCGATCCGATGCTGGCCACCGGAAATTCGGCAGTGGCGGCGATTGACCGTGTCAAGGTTCTGAAGCCGAAATCCATCAAGTTCGTCTGCCTGCTGACCTGCCCTGAAGGGATTGCCACGCTGCGCAGGGTGCATCCAGATGTGGAAATCTACACCGCTGCGATTGACCGCCAGCTCAATGATCACGGCTATATCCTGCCGGGCCTGGGTGACGCTGGCGACAGGATTTTCGGGACGCAATAATTTGATCAGGCACCCAGCACGCGGTTCTTGCCAGCGCGTTTGGCCAGGTACATTGCCCGGTCAGCGCGCTTGATGGCGTCTTCACCCGATTCGTCGGGCGCCAGTTGCGCCACCCCCGCACTGAAGGTGATGAATACCCTTTCGGTGCCGGTCAGAAAGAAGCGCTTGGTTAGCTCGCGTTGAAGCCGGGTCATGGCCTCGACTGCGCTGGCCAGTGGCGTGTCGGGCATCAGGATGACAAACTCCTCTCCGCCGTAACGTGCCAGCGTGTCTTGCGGACGCATGGCTTCGCGCGCCACCGCTGTCAGGTGCACCAACGCCCCGTCACCGACGGCGTGCCCGAGTCGGTCATTGAGTCTCTTGAAGTTGTCAAGGTCGAGCAGAGACACACACAACGGTGTCTCCTTGCGCCGCACGTTGGCCACCTCGCGCTGCACGGCTTCGTCGAGCCCCTTGCGATTGAGCACGCCGGTGAGTGAGTCATGCCGTGCCTGCGTGCTGACACGGTCGAGTTCCTCATGCAGTTTGGTCACTTCAAGCTCGGTGGCCTGAGCTTTTTCGCGCATACCACGCAGCTCATCGCGTACGTTCAGGCTGTCATGCGCCATGCTTCGTGTAGCAGTCACCACCTCCTTCAATACCGGGGCAATTTCTGCCAGGGTTTTGGCCTGCTCCAACCGGCGTGCGTTCTCTTCCAGCTTGCCGTGAAATGCGCTGGTTGACTCTGTCATTTGTGAAAGCCGCACAATAAAGGTGGCAAGCATCTGGCGCATTTCTTCCTGCGCTTCAAGTGCCCGACCCTTGGCTTCCGTTTGTTTGAAGATGACATCCTTCAGTCGGCGCTCGACATCGTCAAGTCGGCGCAGTGTCAGCGGCGGTGAAGAAGCAAGCAGAAGGGCGTCAACCTGCCCTTGCAACCAGCGATCGTCGAGACTGAGTTCGCCGATGTTCTGAATGATCAGGTGCAGCAGTTTGAGCAATGTGCCCCGGATTTCCGCCTGGTCTTCTGCAGCAAATGAAAGTCGGCTGCCAAAATTGCCCAACATTCGCTTGAGTGCCAGTACATCGGCACCAGGCTGGCGCATGGCTTTGAGCATATCCTCGGCCTGTTCGGTAAAGCGTGCATCGTCAGAACCAAGTGCGGGCAAAGCGTACTCAATCAGTCGGGCAACTTGCTCAAGAAATTCGGCCGCCCCAGACTGGGCTACAACCGATCCATTGCCAGGAGTGGGCGTGCTCGGCGGCGGCAAACTGGTGCTGCCCGGCGCCGGCGTCGCCGGGCGGCAATCACCGTAGGCGATGAGAGCCGCTTTGACACCGTCCCAGTTGAGCTGACCGATCGCGGCATCCAGCAGGTCCTTTTGCCGTTGCTGTCCAGTCACGCGGGTGGGCAGGTCCTGCGCGATGCTGCGCAGACGTTCCATCGGGAAAGAATGCTCTGCAGGTACGCCAGAGACTTCGCTATAGAGGTCTTGATAATTGGCGGGCGTCGGTGCGAGCTTGCGCACAGAAAGCTGCTTGAGTGTTTCGCGTGCGATTTCGAAAGGCTTTTTTTCGGGCATGGTGTTCTCAGCAGCAGATTCAACCGCGCAGCATGGAAATCCGGCGCTCAACAGGTCCAAATATAGCAATCATCCTGCCTGCTCCTGCCAGCGACCCGTCGGACCGCCTGACACTAGGGCGCAATCGACTCGGCATAGTCATAGAGCGCACCCAGTAGCGCTTCGCCCTGCTCGTCAGCGTCTTGCGCCAACCGGTCCAACTCATCAAAGAGCGCCGTCACAGTACGGGCGCCAGCCGCACCCTGCAGCAAACGCGCGACGCGATGCTGCTGCCAGGCCTGCTGTTCCTGATCCGACAGGCTGTCTGGAAAGTTGCGAGCCCGGTAGCGAAACAGCAACTCGGCCAGGCGCGGATCGTCAAACGCCGGTCGCGATGCAGCCAGCTTGTCAGCAGACAATTCCCGCAACTGGTTCAGCCGACGCCTGTCCGCGTTGCCAACAAAGCCGCCGTAGAGATCCTCATCAACATCGGGGGGCAGCTCCTTCGGACGCTTGAAAACTTCAGGCCAGATGCCACTCATGTCGGGCAGATCCCGCGCCACCTCGGCATGCCTGAACTGCGCATCCAGATCCATCGCCCAGCGCTGCGCCATCTGCGGCGAGAGGATTTTCCAGTTCCCCATCACCATCGGCGACTTGTTCAGGTGCACACTCTTGACTGGCAGGCGCGTCATGCCGTCGGGCAATGCATCGGTCCTGGTGAACAAGCGCAGGCGGATTTCGTCGACGTTCATAGTCGCCAGTACGCGCGGATCATGCGCAAGGTCCCAGGCTAGCAATTCGTTTTTGTTGGTCGGGTGCATGGCCAGCGGCCACATCAGCGCCAGGCAGCCCCGCGTGGCCGGGAACATCCCGGAGACATGCAGGAAGGGCCTGGCCTGGCCTGGAGCGGTAGGCAAACGAAGCTCCGCAGCAACCTGGTCCTTCTTGTGCAAACTGAAGCAATAGTCAAACAACCGGGGCTTCGCCGTCCTGATCAGCCGCGCCAGCGCAATCGTCGCACGCACATCGCTCAGGGCGTCGTGCGCAGTGTCATGGGCCAGGCCATTGGCAGCCGTCAGATCGGTCAGCTTGAAGCTGGCTGTCCCGTCAGCCTTGGTCGGCCAGATGACACCGTCGGGCCGCAAGGCATAGGCGGTGCGCACCACATCCAGCAGGTCCCAGCGGCCGCAATCGTTCTGCCACTCCCGCCCGTAGGGGTCAATCAGGTTGCGCCAGAACATGAAGCGCGTGATCTCGTCGTCAAAGCGGATCGTGTTGTAGCCCACGCCAATGGTTCCGGGCGCAGCCAGCAACTGCTCTATCCGTGCGGCAAACTCGAACTCAGGCAGACCTTTCTCCAGACACAGCTGAGGAGTGATGCCTGTAATCAGACAGGATTGCGGATCAGGCAAGAAGTCATTGGCGGGCTGGCAGTACCACATGACCGGCTCACCAATTTCATTCAACCCGGCATCGGTCCGGACGGCTGCAAATTGGGCCGGCCGGTCACGTCGTACCTGCGCGCCAAAGGTCTCGTAGTCATGCCAGAGAAAGGTGTGGGTGCTCGTCTGACTCGTCATGCCTGAACTCCTGTGGCCGGTTCGCCACGCAGCCAGGCCTGCGGCTCCTGCAGTGCCGCCTCAAAGCCTTCGATAAAACGGCCAACGTGCAGACCGTCCATCAGCGCGTGGTGCACTTCCACCGAAATCGGCATCCACAGGCGATCGCCCTCGGCATCAATGCGGCCGAATGCAATCTTGGGTATGGAATCGTGCACACCCCAAAGACGTGCATTGGAGTAACTGCTGAAGTGGACCCACGGCAGGGTTGTCATGTGAACCGTGGCGGTTTCGTCCTTGTTAGGCTCGAAAGGCGTTCCGCGCTGGCGCGCACTGGCGATGGCCCCAGCACCCTGCTGCGAGAACCTGACAAAGTCACGCTCGTGCTTCAGGGTCGCAAAGCCAAAGGAGTCGTCCTCCCGCAGCACCGTCGTGCTGCCATGCACCTGCGCGTGCACCCGCACACAGTCGCCCTCCAGCCGGTAACGGAACGGCGCAATGTCATTGGCCAGACGGATCGCGATGAAGTGGTAGGCCAGCGACACGCTGCCCACACCGCCCTCCTTCACCGCGCGACGCAGACGGCTGACATCAAGCCGCGTACACAGGTTGAAGCAGGGAATATCGAAACCACGGAAAAAGTCGAAGGCGGCGCGCCGTGGCCATGTGTCCAGATCAAGAAAGGTGGCGCTTGGCAAAGTCACATTCCATCTCCCGAGGTTCAGCCTCAGCGCCGCCGCGCTGAACGCACGCCCTTGAGCTCGGCCACGATGGCCAGCACTTTGTGCAGGCGTCCGGCGTCCGATACCTCGATCGTGAAAGTCATCCATGCGGTTCCCTTGATCGACTGCGTCTGAACGCCGATCACATTCATTTTTTCCTTGGTGAAAACTTCTGAAATATCGCGCAGCAAGCCCTGCCGGTCGGCCGCTTCGATTGCCACATCGACCGGATACACGGCAGCCTCTTTGGCCGGCGCCTGCCCCCACTCGACCTCGATCACGCGTTCGCCGTTCTTGCTGACCATCTCACGCAAGTTGGAGCAATCACTGCGGTGCACGCTGACGCCCTTGCCACGCGTGACAAAGCCGCATATGGCGTCCGGTGGCGCCG
>CAZZLB010000064.1:0-10724 GCA_964654655.1 uncultured Rhodoferax sp.
CCTGCAGCACGGTGTACATGTCAGCCACCTTGCCCTGAATCAGCTGGAATTCGCCTATGCTCTGGCCAAACTGCTTGCGGTCGTGAATGTAGGGCAGCACATTGTCCATCACCGACTGCATGATGCCCAACGGTCCACCGGTCAACACTGCGCGCTCGTAGTCAAGCCCGCTCATCAGGACCTTGGCGCCATTGCCCACCCCGCCCATCACGTTTTGCGCCGGAACCTCGACATTGTCGAATACCAGTTCACCGGTGTGTGAACCGCGCATGCCAAGCTTGTCGAGCTTCTGTGCCACCGAAAAGCCAGCCATGCCCTTTTCAATCAGAAAGGCAGTCACACCGCGGGCGCCCAGTTCCGGCTCGGTCTTGGCGTAAACCACCAGGGTGTCAGCGTCCGGCCCGTTGGTAATCCACATCTTGCTGCCGTTGAGCAGGTAGTAGCCGCCCTTGTCTTCGGCTTTGAGCTTCATGCTGATGACGTCACTGCCAGCACCGGGCTCACTCATGGCCAGGGCTCCCACATGCTCACCGCTGATCAGTTTGGGCAAATACTTGCTACGCTGCTCGGGTGTGCCATTGCGCTTGATCTGATTGACGCACAAATTGCTGTGCGCGCCATAAGACAGGCCGACTGACGCGCTGGCGCGGGATATTTCCTCCATCGCGATCATGTGGGCCAGGTAACCCATGTTGGCGCCACCAAATTCTTCTCCAACTGTGATACCCAGCACGCCCAGGTCGCCCATCTTGCGCCACAAGTCCATCGGGAACTGGTCGCTTCTGTCAATTTCACCGGCACGCGGCGCGATCTCGGTCTGGGCAAATTCGCGCACCGCATCACGCAAGGCGTCGATATCCTCGCCGAGCTGAAAGTTGAGTCCTGGCATGTTGTTCATGGTTTCTTCCTCTTTAGTAATTCTTGGGCACACACATCAAGGTTTGTTGCATCAGCGCGCATGCCGTTTCCTTGCCACTGGCGGCAACGTGCATCACCTCAGCGCACGTGACGATGACACGCTTGCCAGCTTTCACGACACGGCCGATGGCGCGCAATTCACCATCCCGCAAGGCCGCCAAAAAGTTGATCTTGTACTCAACCGTGGTGACCTCCATGCCGTCGGGCGCCCGCGTCAAACCCGCGTAGCCACCGGCAATATCGGCCAGCGCTCCCATCGCGCCACCATGGAAGCCATCCTGCTGCTGCGTCACTTTGCTCGAATACGGCAGTGCGAGCTCGCACAAGCCCAACTCCACGCGCAGCAAGCGGGCACCCAGATGCTGCATCATGCCCTGTCGTGCAAAGCTGCTCTCCACGCGATTCCAAGACGACTCGTCTGTCATAGGGTCACTTTCCATTCTTCTTGCTGCTTTGCGATGTGACTTTGCCCGGACTCCTCGCAAGCAAGGCCCTGGCCTCACGCTGGTGGACCTTGAGCTCATCGAGGTTTGCTTGCAAGTCCTTCATCTGGGCTTCCAACTGCTTCTGGTGTGCGGCAATCACTGTCAGAAACTTCTGCAACTGCGGCCCGGTATCGCGCGGACTGTCGTACATGTCAATGATTTCCTTGGCCTCGGTCAGGCTCAGCCCAAGGCGCTTGGCACGCAATGTCAGCTTCAGCCGGGTACGGTCACGCCCGCTGTAAACCCGCGTGCGTCCGCCAGGGCCGCAACGCTCGGGTTGCAACAAACCCATGTCTTCGTAAAACCGCATGGCGCGGGTGGTCAAGTCGAACTCGCGCGCCAAATCGCTGATGCTGAAGGTAGTGGCCATGACTTGTGCTCAACAATGGTGACTCGGCAAGAAGGTGGTCTCGCCTAGAATGTCGCTCCTGATTGACGTTTACGTAAACGTCAATTATGGAGCAAATCAGGAACCCTTTTGAAGTCAAGCGTCACCGAACTTGAAAAGCAGTTGCACTACCCGCTGGGTGATGCCCTGCCGGCACCGGGCGGCAGCCTGAATGTTGCTCCTGGCGTGAAGTGGTTGCGAATGGCATTGCCGTTTGCCCTCGACCACATCAATCTGTGGTTGCTGCGCGATGAAATCGATGGCCGTGCGGGATGGAGTGTCGTCGACTGCTGCATCAACACCGAGCAGTCGAAGACGCAGTGGGAACAGATCTTTTCCGATGAACTCGAAGGGCTTCCGATTCTGCGTGTCATCGTGACACACATGCATCCCGACCATATCGGCCTGGCGTACTGGTTGTGCCAGCGCTGGAATGCCACTTTGTGGATCAGCGCAACCGATTTCAACCTGGCACGCATCGGAAGCGAGGGGCCCAATGGCTTTGGCGGCGATAGGGCGGCCCTTTTCTTTGCAGCGCATGGCTTGAACGACCCGATCTCGGTGGAAAAAATCAAGGGCCGCGCCAATTACTTCAAGGCACTGGTGCCAGCGGTGCCACGCCACTTCCGGCGCCTGATGGACGGTGATGCACTGACCATAGGCGCGCATCAGTGGCGCAGTATCAGCGGCTACGGTCATGCGCCCGAACACATCTCCCTGTATTGCCATGAGCTACGGTTGCTCATCGGCGGCGACATGATGCTGCCGCGCATTTCGACCAATGTCAGCGTCTACGACCAGGAGCCTGAATCCAACCCGCTCAAGCTGTTTCTGGACTCCATAGACAAGTTCCTCCTCCTCGACGCTCAAACCCTGACACTGCCGGCACACGGAAAGCCCTTTACCGGCCTGTACCGGCGCATCGCACAGTTGCACGAACATCACCAGGATCGCCTGGCTGAAGTCATGGCAGCGTGTCAACTCAAACCCTGCAGCGCAGCCGATATCGTGCCCGTGCTGTTCCAGCGCTCACTGGACCTGCACCAGACCACCTTTGCCATGGGTGAGTCGATTGCCCACCTGCATGCACTATGGTTCCAGGCCCGCCTGACGCGCACGCAGGGAGACGACGGCGTGTACCGCTTTCGCGCCACCTAAGTCCAGCGCGGCACCGAGTCATCTTTTAGTTGCTTGCGCAACATGGCGTAGTCCGGCAACACGGACCGCACAGTCTCCCAGAATCGCGGGCTGTGACTCATCACACGCAAATGACTGAGTTCGTGCACCACCACGTAATCGATGACTGCCCTCTTGAAGTGAATCAGACGCCAGTTGAGTCGAATCGAGCCATCAATCGTTGCGCTACCCCAGCGGGTGGCGGCCCTGCTGAGCGACAATCTGCGCCAATTCACCTGCAGCAGCGGCGCAAAATGGTCAAGGCGCTCGGCAAAGATGCGTTTCGCCTGACGCGTCAACCAAATCTGCACTGCATCCCGAATCTGCTCGGGTGTGGCACTGTGAGGCAAAGCAAGAGACAGCGTCAATGGCATGCTTTCGGCAGCAAACAATGCTCCAGCCACACCTGTTGCCAGTGCCGGATCAAGCAGCACCTTGACCTGTTCGCCCAAAAAGGGAAACAGGGTCGCGTCGCGCCATTCGATGCGCTGGTCGATCAGGCGCTCCTGGCGTTCGCGGATCTCGCCGAGCTTTTTGACAATCCATTGCGCTCTTTCCTGCAAGGCGGCGTCCACGTCACGCAGGGCAACCCAAGCCGGTGCGCGTACTGCCAGCCCCTCAGGACCGACAACAAAGCCGATCGTGCGCCGCTTGCCACGCTTGAATTCGTAGGCTACCAACTGGTCGCACAGACGCGCCTCCCTGTTGGCACGCGGGTGAAGAAATGAGTTCAGAGGTAAGCCTCGGGATCAATACGACGCATCTCGGCTTCAATCCAGGCTTCCACCTCGCGCATCAACTCTTTGGGTTCGCGCCCGACGCTGGAAATGGGCCGCCCGATCGAAACCTGGACCACACCCGGGTACTTGATAAAACCCTTGCGTGGCCAGCACTTACCCGAAGATACTGCGATCGGTATCACCGGTGCACCAGCCTGCACCGCCAGACGTGTGCCGGCCGTCTGGTAAGTGCCCTGTTGCCCGCGTTCGATCCGTGTGCCTTCCGGAAACAGGATGATCCAGACCCCCTGTTCCAGCAAGGCCTTGCCCTGGGTTACCACCTGTTTGAGCGCCTGGGCCCGCGATTCGCGATCAATATGGATCATGTCGAGTCGCGCCATCGACCAGCCAAAGAATGGAATACGCAAGAGTTCCCGCTTGAAAACAAAAGCCAGTGGATGCGAAATCAGGGTCGGTAGCAGCAGGGTTTCCAGCGCTGACTGGTGTTTGGAGAGCAGAATCGCCGATCCGGTCTGGCCCAGTGGCAGGTGTTCCAGGCCACTGACCTGGACCCGTACGCCCAGAAAAACCCGAGTGCCCCAGATCACCACGCGAAACCAGTTGACTGCAAACCACCATAGCGGTGTACGGCTAACCCAGAGCGACGCAAAAACCAGCGCCAGCCCCCACGGGATGACCGTCAGCAGCATCCACGCCATGTGCAGGACAGACCGAATCAGTGGCATCACACGGTCGTGGCTTCCCGCGCAATCACGAACTCAGCAAAAGCAGCAAGATCGGCGTGGGTGCGCGTCTCTTTGGGAAAGTTGTCGGGCAAGCTGCGCCCCCGATAGGCCGCGCCCTTGCCGGTCAAGACCAGATGCGGTTCGCAGCCTACAGTGACAGCGCCCAGCAGGTCGGTGGCTGTGTCGCCCACCATAGGCACGCCATGCAGGTCTATGCCGTAGCGCTCACCAATCTGTTCAAACAGGCCAGGTTCGGGCTTGCGGCAATGACACCCTGCATCCGGTGCATGAGGGCAGTAGAACACGGCATCAATGCGTGCCCCCACATCAGCCAGCAAGCCATGCATCTTGGTGTGCATGGCGTTGAGCGTGGAGACATCAAACAGTCCGCGACCCAAACCCGACTGGTTCGATGCGATCACCACGTGCCAGCCGGCATGGTTAAGTCTTGCAATCGCTTCCATCGCACCGGGCAGGGGCGTCCATTCATCCGGGGACTTGATGTAGTCGGCACTGTCTTCGTTGATGGTGCCGTCGCGGTCCAGAATGACGAGCTTCATGCTTTGCTGACTCAACTGGCAAGCCTGGAGAGATCGGCCACCCGGTTCATGGCGTCATGCAAACTCTTCAGCAGTCCCTGACGGTTCAGTCGCAGGTCGGTTTCCTCGGCATTGACCATGACATTGTCAAAAAAATCATCGACCGCAACGCGCAGGGCTGCCAGGGATTTCAGCGAGGCACTGTAGTCGCCCCTCTCGAACCGGGCATTGGCACCGGGCACCACCTTCTTCATCTCCCCATGGAGAGCAATTTCGGCTGTTTCCCTGAGCAGCGCTTCACTGACATGAGGATCGATTTCAGGCGCCTTCTTGAGGATGTTGCCAATGCGCTTGTTGGCAGCGGCCAGGGCGCCAGCTTCAGGCAAGGCGGCAAACGCGCGCACCGCAGCCAGGCGCCTGGGTACATCGCTCAAACGCTGAGGCTGCAACGCCAGTACGGCATCTACTTCCTTGGCGCTATAGCCCTGCTCGCGCAACAACCCAGCCAGGCGCTCAAACAAGAAGTCGCTTAGGGGCGTCAAATTGGCGTCTATCTTTTCACCAAAAGCCGGGCTGGCCTGACGCAGCAGCGTGCTCAGATCTAGCGGCAAATCCTTTTCGACGAGCATGCGGATCACACCCAGCGCGTGCCGGCGCAGGGCAAACGGATCCTTGTCGCCACTGGGCAGATTGCCGATGCCAAACATGCCAACCAGTGTTTCGAGCTTGTCGGCGAGCGCCACCACGATGCCTACTGCATTGCGCGGCAACTCATCACCGGAAAAGCGCGGCTTGTAATGGTCTTCGATGGCGCTGGCCACCTCGTCGCCCAGACCGTCGTGACGCGCGTAATAAGCACCCATGGTGCCCTGCAGTTCAGGGAATTCTCCAACCATATCGGTCAGCAGATCGGCTTTGGCCAGACGGGCCGCGCAGTCAGCCTGTTGCGCCAGCTCGGCGCCACCGAGTTGTTGACCGATGGACATGGCGATCGCGCGCACCCGCTGCATGCGCTCACCCTGGCTGCCCAGCTTGTTGTGATACACCACCTTGTCCAGACCAGCCACCCGTGACTCCAGGGTCTTCTTGCGATCCTGATCGAAAAAGAACTTGGCGTCGGCCAGACGCGGGCGAACCACACGCTCGTTGCCACCAATCACGGCGCTGCTGTCGGTCGGGCTGATATTGCTGACGACCAGGAAGTGGTTGCTCAACTTGCCGTTGGCGCAAAGCAGCGGAAAATATTTCTGATTTGCCTTCATCGTGAGAATCAGGCACTCTTGCGGTACTTCCAGAAACTCCGACTCAAACGCGCAAATCAGCACCTTGGGTCGCTCCACCAGGCCAGTCACTTCGTCCAGCAGAGCATCGTCTTCGATGGCCTTGACTCCGCCACCCACCTTGCCGGCAGCCTGTGCAAGCTGGCGCACGATCTCGGCACGACGCTCGGCAAAACTGGCAATCACGGCACCGTCTCTGGCCAGCGTTACCGCATAGTCGTCGGCTTGTGCGATCAAGACCGGCGAACGGGCGGCTTCAAAGCGATGCCCTTGGGTCGCGTTGCCTGCCAAGAGCCCCAGTGCCTTGACCGGTACCACGGTGCTGCCATGCAGCGCCAGCAAGCCGTGTGCGGGACGCACAAACTGCACGCTGCTCCAGCCCGGCAGTTCGCAATCGCCCTCCAGTTGGTAGCTCATGACCTTGGGGATCGGCAAGCGTTCTATCGCCTGCTGCAGCGCCTCCTGCAGACCACTGTCAAGCGTGGCTCCGCTGACCAGGCTGTCGTAAAACAGAGCTTCGGTCTTTCCGTCGCCCGCCTTTCTCAGCGCCGCGACCGCCGCCACTGGATCCGACAGATCTGCGCCCAGTGCCTGCAGCTTCTTCAGCAAGGCGGGGGTTGCCTTGCCCGCAGCATCGAGCCCCACCGACACAGGCATCAATTTCTGTTGCACTGTCTTGTCGGCGGCCTTGCGCCCGACCTGTGTGATGTGCACTGCCAGGCGGCGTGGCGTGGCGTAGGCCGTCACTACCGATTCAGCGCCAGCCAAGCCCTGCGCACGCAGTTGCTCTGCCAACTGGCTGGCAAACGCATCACCCAGTTTTTTGAGGGCCTTGGGCGGCAACTCTTCGACAAACAACTCGACAAGAAGGTTTTGCGTCATCATCATGCGGCCTTCTTCGTCATTTGCTGCACCCACGCACGCGGCGCCATCGGAAAGCCCAGACGCTCGCGGCTTTCATAGTAACTTTGAGCCACACTGCGTGCCAGATTGCGAATCCGACCAATGTAGGCGGCACGCTCGGTCACGCTGATGGCGCCACGGGCGTCGAGCAGGTTGAAACTGTGTGCGCACTTGAGTACCTGCTCATAAGCCGGCAGAGCCAGTTGCACTTCGATCAGATGTTTGGCTTGCCTTTCGTGCGCCGCAAATGCCGTAACCAGAAAGTCGGCATCGGCATGTTCGAAGTTGTAAGCAGACTGTTCCTTTTCGTTTTGCAAGTAAACGTCGCCATAGCTCATGCTGTCCGTCCACTGCAATTTGTAGACATTGTCGACGCCCTGCAGGTACATGGCCAGTCGTTCAAGCCCGTAGGTAATTTCGCCGGTAATGGGCTTGCAGTCGAGGCCACCGACCTGCTGAAAATAGGTGAACTGGGTGACTTCCATGCCGTTGAGCCAAACCTCCCAGCCCAGACCCCAGGCGCCCAAGGTGGGGTTCTCCCAGTCGTCTTCCACAAAACGGATGTCGTTTTTCCTCAAGTCAAATCCAAGCGCTTCGAGTGAGCCCAGATAGAGTTCCAGAATGTTGGCTGGCGCAGGCTTCAGAACCACTTGGTACTGGTAGTAGTGCTGCAGACGATTCGGGTTTTCGCCATAGCGGCCGTCTTTCGGGCGGCGACTTGGCTGCACATAGGCCGCCTTCCATGGCTCCGGGCCCAGGGCGCGCAAAAAAGTGGCTGTGTGAGAGGTGCCCGCCCCCACTTCCATGTCGTATGGCTGCAACAAAGCGCAGCCCTGTGCGTCCCAGTAAGACTGCAGTTTCAAAATGATTTGTTGAAAGGTCAACATGGCAGGGTGGTGTGGACGCTTGCTGTAAAGCGCCGATTTTACGGGGCTTCACGTTCTCAAGCGAAGCCAGCAAAGGCTATCGTCCGGTCCGTTGGGTCCACACCGTCCGAAAAACAAGCGCCAGCGCCAGCAAGCACAGCGGCCACAAGCCAAATCGGGCGACCCACCAAGCATAGGGTGTCACCCCCGCTCGCCCCTCTACCTGCCCCACCAGAACCGCCCGCGTGTCAGGCGCGAGCGCACTCAGAACGCGGCCACGAGGGTCGATGATCGCGCTGACTCCGGTATTGGTAGCCAGAACAAACGCTCTCTCGAACTCGATTGCACGCATACGTGCAATCTGCAGGTGCTGGTTCATCGCCAGACCATTGCCAAACCAGGCCAAATTGCTGACGTTGACAAAAATGTTCGGCGCCAAGGCGGGCTCGGCAAACTGCAGCGCCAGTTCTTCGCCGAACAGGTCTTCGTAACAGATGTTGGCGGCCAACTTCTGTCCCTGCCAGACAAAGGGAGCCTGCAGAGGCGCCCCGCGATTGAAATCGCCCAGGGGGATGTTCATCATTGCGGTGAACCATTTGAAGAACTGCGGAATGAACTCGCCAAACGGCACCAGATGCTGCTTGTCATAACGCCAGTGTGAGGTCTGTCCTGGTTTCAAACCGAGCACCGAATTTGTATAGCCCCGCTGGTAGTCCCCCAGCGGAATGCCGATCAGCGCCGCTTGCTGTCCGGAAGCAAACCTTTGCTGCAGGTCCTGCCAGTAGTCTGGCGGCAATTGTTGCGGCAGCAGGGGAATAGCCGTCTCGGGGGCAATCACCAGCGATGTCTGATTTTTCTTCAGTTGCTCACCGTACCATTGCAGCGCCAGCGGTACGCCAGTGCCAGCTTCAAATTTTTCATCCTGGGCTATATTTCCCTGCAGCAGCGCCACATGGAGTTGCCCACTTGACTGAGACAATTCGGGCACGACCCACGAGAGCAACGTCGGCAGTCCGAGCATGGCCAGTGTGACCAGCAGAGTGCGCCATCTTGGCCAGCCACCGTGCATGTGCCAGGTACGTACCAGCGTCACGGCCAACCACGCTGACAGTGCGCACAAACCGTAAACACCGAGCCACGGTGCATAGCCGGCAAGGGGGCCTTCCACATGCGCGTAGCCCGATGAGCCCCAGCCAAATCCGCTCAACCATGTGCCTCGCATCCATTCCGCGAGCAACCAAAGCGCAGCAAAACTCCCAGCGGCCGACCGATCATGCATCGATCCCAGTGCCACAAAAGCCACGCTGGTCACAGCATAGAACAGCGCCATGAAACCCGCAAAGGCGAAGACAGCCAGCAGTGAGAGCAGGACCGACAAGCCACCGTAGGTATTCAAGGCGACAAAGATCCAACCCACCGCGCCGCCCAACCATGCAAAGGCAAACAACCAGCCCGTCCAGGCCGCCTGCCGCCAGTTCCGGCAAGTCTGCAACAACAGCGCCAGTAGCGCCATTGCCAGCAACTGAAGCCACCAGACTGGTTGACCAGAGCGCAGCCCCAAGAACGGCAGAGGCGCGGTTTGCCAGGACAAAGGCCAAGCCAGACTGGCCGCCTGCGCCAGACCGGCGCAAAAGGGCAGTGTCGCTCTTAACCAGTACCGACCTCCGCGTTGTGGCTCAGGAGGCGGCATCGGCAACAGGTGAAACCTTGAACCATTTCACAGCGCCGCCCTTGGTGTGCAGAACGACAAAGCTGAGTCCAGCCAGGGTGTGACGCTCACCGCGTCTGGGGACATGGCCCATTTCATGGGCGATCAATCCTCCGATGGTGTCAAATTCATCTTCCGGGTCCGTGCTTCCGAGCTTGACTTCAAATGCGGCCTCGACCCGCTCAATCGTTGTGTCACCACTGACGCGGTAGCTGCGGTCTGCCAAGCCGTAAATGTCGCCCTCGTCCTCGGCAATATCGAATTCGTCCTCGATTTCACCCACGATTTGCTCCAGCACGTCTTCGATGGTGATTAGACCAGCGACCCGGCCAAATTCGTCAATCACGATGGCCTGATGATTGCGATTGCTCTGGAATTCCCGCAGCAGATCGTTCAAGCCCTTGCTTTCGGGCACAAACACCGCCGGACGCAACAAAGCCCGGATATTGAGTTCCGGTGCACGCTGCAATTTGAGCAAATCCTTGGCCAACAGAACACCAATGATGTTTTCACGCTCATTCTGATACACCGGAAAGCGCGAGTGTGCCGTGTCGATCACCCCATGCAACATGACATCAAAGGGCTCGTCGATATTGACAAGGTCCATCCGGGTTGCTGGCACCATCACATCGCCGGCTGTCATGTCTGCCATGCGGATGACGCCTTCGAGCATGGCACGCGATTCAGCGCCGATGATGCGGTTTTCTTCGGCTTCCGCCAACGTCTCGATCAACTCGTCGGTAGAGTCGGGCCCGGGGTGAATGAACTCAGCCAGTTTTTGCAGAAAAGTGCGTTTATCTTCCCGCTCGGGAAGTCGCGCAGGATGGGGGTCTGACACAGAAGAATGCGCAGGACATGCGGTTGTGGTGGACCCTCAAGGATAGCGGATCACAGCAGCAGTTGCCCAAAGCCTCAGTTGGGACTGCCGCGTTGCGCCTCCTGAACGTCGCGACGAAGCGCCTGAACCTCCGAGAGGAAGTCCCAAAATTGCTTGAC
>CAZZLB010000065.1:0-10702 GCA_964654655.1 uncultured Rhodoferax sp.
TGATGTCCGGAGAATTTTGTGTTCGTTCTTGTTGGCTATGCAGTAATCTTGGGTGCCGTTTTCGGCGGGTTCGCGTTGGCCGGAGGGCATCTCGGATCGCTCCTGCAACCGGTCGAGTTGCTGATGATTTTCGGTTCCGCTATCGGCGCTTTCCTGGTTGCCAACCCGAACAAGGTTATCAAGTCAACGCTCAAGGCACTGCCCAGTCTGTTTCGCGGTTCGCGGTACAGCAAGTCCCTGTACATGGAGACGCTTGCCCTGCTCTTTGAGATTCTGGCGAAGGTGCGCAAGGAAGGACTGATGTCCATTGAGGGCGACGTCGAGTCGCCTGAGAATAGCCCGATCTTCGGCAAATACCCGATGGTCACCTCGGATCATCACGTGGTGGAATTTCTGACGGACTACCTGCGCCTCATGGTCGGCGGCAATCTCAATGCCTTTGAAATTGAGAACCTGATGGACAACGAACTGGAAACCCATCACGAGGAGGGTTCGGTTCCGATTCATGCCATTGAGAAGATGGGTGATGCTTTGCCTGCATTCGGGATCGTCGCCGCCGTCATGGGCGTCGTGCACACGATGGAATCGGTTGGCATTCCGCCGGCCGAACTTGGCAAACTGATTGCTGCCGCACTGGTCGGCACCTTCCTGGGCATCTTGTTGGCCTATGGTTTCGTCGGACCCCTGGCAACCTTGCTGCAGCACAAACTGGATGAGTCGACCAAGATGTTGCAATGCATCAAGGTAACGCTGCTCGCCAGTCTCAATGGGTATGCCCCGCAAGTGGCCGTCGAGTTTGGCCGCAAGGTGCTGTGTTCGACCGAGCGGCCCACCTTCATGGAGCTGGAGGAGGACGTGAAGCAGCGCAAGGCGCGTTGAGACTTCAGATCAGCACTTCTACATCATGAGCGACGAAAGCCAGAGACCGATCATCGTCAAGCGTGTAAAGAAGCATGCGGCAGGCCATCACGGCGGTGCGTGGAAGATCGCGTACGCCGATTTTGTGACGGCAATGATGGCCTTCTTCCTGCTGATGTGGCTCCTCGGTTCGACCGCCACCGGGGACCTCCAGGGTATCGCGGAGTACTTTCAAACCCCGCTCAAAGTCGCGTTGGCAGGTGGCGTCGGCTCAGGAGACAGTTCGAGTATTGTCAAAGGAGGAGGGCAGGACCTCACTCGAACAGAGGGACAGATGAAGAAGGGCGAAATCAGGGAGGAGAAAAAAACCATCAACCTCAAGGCGGCAGAGAGTGAGGTCATGCGAATGGAGGCCCAGGTTCTGCAAGACCTCAAGGGACGCATCCGCAAGGCGATCGAAGAAAACGCGGCTTTGGCCCCCTATGGCAAGCAGATTCTGCTTGATATCACCAGTGAAGGCTTGCGCATTCAGATTGCCGACGATCGCAATCGGCCAATGTTTGCCAGCGGCAGTGCGCAACTGGAGCCCTACAGTCGGCTGATATTGCGGGAGATTGGCAGAACGCTCAACGGTGTGCCCAATCGCATCGGGATTTCCGGGCATACGGACACTCATCTCTACTCGGGCGGAACAAAAGGCTACAGCAACTGGGAGTTGTCATCGGACCGGGCCAATGCTGCACGGCGCGAAATCAGTATCGATGGCCTGGATGAGGGGCGCGTCCTGCGGGTAGTGGGCTTGTCGTCGGCCGTGCCACTGGATCCCCAGGATCCTGAGAACCCGGTGAATCGACGCATCAGCATTGTCGTCATGAACAAGAAGACCGAGATGGCCATCAGCAAGGACAGCGGTGCCATCGAAGCCGAAAACAAACCAGACACCCAGGATGGAAAAAGCGATGCTGTCAAGAAACCCTGAGCGGTTCCCAGGTCGTGCGGCGCTGACAGGCAGGTGGTCAGCACGTGTTCCCTTGCTGCAGGCGGCGCTTGCGCAGGTCGGGGCAGTACTGGTCGTTGGAGTCATGGTGCTGGGCTTGGGTCCTGCCAGGTTCGACGTTCTGACGTTGGCCCTGGTCCAGGGGGTCATCGCGGCGAGTCTGGGACGCTGCATCGGAATGGACTGGTGGTGGGTTCCAATCCACGCCCTGTTTGTTCCTGGTCTCTTGTGGACACAGGAATTCGGTCTGCCTCCTTCGTATGCCTTAGGTGCATTCTTCCTTCTGGCGTCCCTCTACTGGACAGTATCACGGACCCGCGTACCACTGTTTCTTTCAAGTCGCGATGCCACGTTGGCAGTCGCGGAGCTTTTGCCAAGAGATCGCCGCTTTTCGTTTCTCGATATGGGCTGCGGCCTTGGAGGCGTGCTTTCGAGCTTGCAGCGGGCCCGTCCGCACGGGCAGTATCACGGTATTGAGTCCGCACCACTGCCGTTTCTCGTCAGTCGACTGCGCGCAATGACAGATGTTGGTCGTCGTTGCATTACATGGGGCGATTACGATGAACTCGACTTGGGTCGGTATGACGTGGTCTATGCCTATCTGTCGCCTGCTGCCATGAGCGAGGTATGGCGCAAGGCAAAATCTGAAATGCGTTCGGGCAGCCTGTTCATCAGCAACAGTTTCGCGGTGCCTGGCGTTCCTCCGGAGCTGACGATTCCGACCAGCGGGCAGGACGGATCCAAGCTACTTCTTTGGCGCATGTGACGCAGGATTGCAGATGAATTTCACTCCAACTCGAAATGAATCGGACTGGATCCGTTTTCTGGATGTGGTCGAAATCCCGGTACTCCAGCGTACCGTTGAGGAGCTTGCGCGACTGCGTGAGGACGAGGATCGCGTTGGGGTACGCAACATCGCGCAGGTGCTGCTGCACGATCCACTGTTTACCTTGCGGGTGCTTCGCTATCTGCAGGCGCATCGACGTACCGTGCAGACAGCCGAGATCACCACCTTGGAACACGCCGTGATGATGCTTGGCATTACGCCGTTCTTTACGCATTTTGCCAACTTGCCGGTGGTCGAGATGGTCATGGCCGATCAGCCACTCGCGATGGACGGTCTGATGCGGGTGGCATACCGGGCACACCATGCAGCGCTCTATGCGCGTGATTGGGCCAATCTACGCAGTGATTCGAGGGCGGACGAAGTCGCGATAGCCGCCTTGCTGCATGACCTGGCTGAAATGCTCTTGTGGTGCTTCGCACCCGCAGCGTCCCTGCGAATAGCGGAAATGATGCACACGCAGGAGCAGCTGCGCAGCAGTGTTGCACAAATAAAAGTGTTTGGATTCAAGATCTCCCAACTTCAACTTGAACTGATCGCGCAATGGCGGCTGGCCCCGGTATTGCAGGAACTCATGAACGATTCGCATGGCTCGCAGCCTCGATCGGCGAACGCGGCGCTGGCGGTTGGCTTGGCTCGGCATTCCCAGGACGGATGGGACAACCCTGCGCTTCCGGATGATTACGCGGCGATCCAGCAATTCCTCAAGTTGTCCCCCCGTGAGACGCTTGCGCGAATAAAGCATGCGGCCTTGGAAGCACAGGCGGCACGGGACTGGTACCACATCGAGGTCACAGTGACTCCCGCCGGCCCAGAGAGTCATCCGACCGAGGCTAAAGATTAACCAGAATCTGACGCTATCTGGTTTGTGGGCCACTACCCGAACTTCCGGGTACCTGTGGCCCGACAACTGCAACGGAGCAATACATGGCGGATCCAAATATGAAGTTCTTGGTCGTGGACGATTTTTCGACCATGCGCAGAATCATCCGCAATCTGTTGAAGGAGCTGGGCTTCCAGAATGTCGATGAGGCTGAAGATGGCGTGGATGCGCTTGGCAAGCTTCGCGGCGGATCGTACCAGTTCGTTATCTCGGATTGGAATATGCCGAACATGACGGGGCTGGATCTTCTGAAGAATATTCGCGCTGACGAGGCGCTCAAAAAGCTTCCTGTTCTCATGGTGACGGCAGAGGCCAAGAAAGAGAACATCATCGCCGCCGCGCAGGCGGGCGCCAGTGGTTACGTGGTCAAGCCATTTACCTCCGTAACTCTTGATGAGAAGCTTAACAAGATATTCAAAACCATGGAAGCGGGGGTATAGGCATGAGCACGCAAACGGTCGAAACGGACTCCGAGGAGCTGGAAGCCCTGTTTGACAGTATTGTCAGAGAGAAGCCGGTCGAGGCTTGTGCTCCTGAGTCCAGGGTCGACGTCGAGGCGGGAGAGGTTCCGTCCGGGAATGTCATGGACCGTGTCGGTCAGCTTACCCGCATGCTTCACGACGCTATGCGCGAGCTCGGCTACGATCGTCTGCTGGAAAAGGCTGCCGCCGAGATGCCCGACACGCGCGACCGGCTGGATTATGTGGTGAAAGTGACGGAGCAGGCAGCGGTTCGCGCGTTCAATGCCATCGAGAGCGCACAGCCCATACAGGAGCGGATGGGAAGCGAGTCGGAGCGCCTGTCAAAAGACTGGCAAAAGCTGTTTGACAGACAGTTGAATCTTGAAGAATTCAAAGGATTGGTAGCCTCGACAAGGGAGTTCCTCGCGGATGTGCCAACGCAAACGCGTGCCACCAATGCGCAGCTGATGGAAATCATGATGGCACAGGATTTTCAGGATCTGACAGGCCAGGTAATCAAGAAGGTCACAGCGCTTGCCCACAGCATGGAGGAACAACTCGTGCTCTTGCTGGTGGACCTCGTGCCTGCAGATTTACGCAACGAACTGGATTGCGGCCTGCTCAACGGCCCAGTCGTAAAGGCGACAGCCGGCGCCAGTGTGGTCACAAGTCAGGATCAGGTTGACGACCTGTTGGCTACCTTGGGCTTCTAGACTTGCCGGCTGCCGCAACGAATTGCACGGCAAAACTGCTACTGTTCCACTGATGGAGAAACGCATCGCCATTTGATAATTCTGCCTAGACAGCCAAGGGCAGCAGATGGCAGAAGACAGTGGATTAGAACGTACCGAACCAGCATCCGTCCGACGGCGTGAGCAGGCACGTGAGGATGGACAGGTTGCGCGTTCTCGCGAACTGTCTACGCTGGCACTGTTGCTGGCAGCGGGCATGGGTTTGTGGATCATGGGTGCAGGTCTCGCCGACCGACTGTCGACGATGATGCGCCACAGCATGCGGCTCGATCGGGCGCTTGCATTCGATCCCGACTTGATGCTGCTCCGGCTCAGTGGTCTTTCAGCCGACGCAGTGTTGGCCTTTTTCCCGCTGTTTCTCCTGCTCGTGACGGCCGGCGTTGCTTCTGCCGTCCTGCTGGACGGCTGGATGTTCAGTTTCAAGCCACTCATGCCGGACTGGGGACGCATGGACCCGTTGAAAGGAATGTCGCGGATTCTGTCCTGGCATGGCGTCATCGAAATGCTCAAGGCGATCATCAAGACGATCGTGGTGGGAGGCGTGGCTGCATGGGTGATATGGCGCAATAGCGGGGCAGTTCTTTCACTCGCCTCAGAGCCGCTTGACGCTGGTATGGCGCATCTGGTGCGATTGCTGGGTACCAGCTTTCTCATGATGGCCGCTGGTATCGCTTTGGTGGCGGTGGTCGATGTTCCATTCCAGATCTGGGATCACGAACGCAAGCTGCGCATGACACGCGAGGAGGTGCGACAGGAGAACAAGGAATCCGAAGGCGATCCGCACGTGAAGGCGCACATTCGAAGCCAGCAACGCGAAATGGCGCGGCGCCGGATGATGTCGGAAGTACCCAAGGCCGATGTTGTAGTCACCAACCCCACGCATTACGCAGTGGCCTTGCGCTATCAGGACGGTGCCATGGGAGCACCGCGTGTGGTGGCCAAAGGGGCGCACGCACTGGCAGGGCGCATCCGTGAACTTGCCGATGAGCATCATGTACCGATCTTGCATGCCCCCCCTTTGGCCCGCGCCCTGTACCGTCATACCGAACTTGGTGACGAAATCCCGTCGGCGTTGTACTCAGCCGTCGCCGAAATCCTGGCGTATGTGTATCAACTGCGCCGACATCAGAAAGAGGGCGGGCCGACTCCGCAGCAACCGGAGCTCCTGGAGATGCCTTTCGGACTCGATCCGGGACCGGCAGTCGATCTTGAGCCAGAGATTGATGCAGAGGGGCTCACTGCATGAATAGCACGTACGACCTGAAATGGTTGCTGGGCAGCGCCGGCCTGCGTACGGCCGCGATACCGATGCTGATCATCATGATTCTCACCATGATGATTCTTCCGGTGCCACCTTTCCTGCTGGATCTGCTTTTTACCTTCAACATCGCGATCGCGATCATCGTGCTTCTGGTGAGCCTGTACACGCTCAAGCCACTGGATTTCGCGGTATTTCCCACTGTGTTGCTGCTCACAACCCTGCTGCGCCTGTCGCTCAACGTGGCGTCCACCCGGGTGGTACTGCTGCACGGCCACTCAGGACCTGACGCCGCCGGCAAGGTCATCGAGGCGTTCGGCCAATTCCTTGTTGGCGGGAACTATGCGGTGGGTCTGGTTGTGTTCTTCATTTTGGTGGTCATCAATTTTGTGGTGATCACCAAGGGAGCGGGCCGTATTGCAGAGGTTAGCGCACGCTTCACACTCGACGCGATGCCAGGCAAGCAAATGGCAATTGACGCGGATCTCAATGCCGGTTTGATCGGTGAGGATGAGGCGCGCCGCCGTCGCCGCGAGACCGCACAGGAGGCCGAGTTCTATGGAGCCATGGATGGAGCGAGCAAGTTCGTGCGCGGCGACGCTGTTGCGGGCATCATCATATTGCTCGTCAATATTGTGGGCGGGCTGGTGGTCGGCATGGCCCAGCACGATCTGGACTTTGCCACGGCGGCCAAGGTTTATACGCTGCTGACCATTGGCGATGGCCTTGTCGCACAAATTCCGGCACTGGTGATTTCTACGGCGGCAGGCATTGTCGTCAGCCGCGTCGGCAGCGATCACGACATTGGCGAACAGTTGGCGGCGCAACTCTTCAGCAAGTCGCAGGCATTGACTATCACTGCCACCATTCTCGCCATCATGGGATTGATTCCCGGCATGCCCAACTTCTCGTTCCTGCTGCTTGCTGCCTTGTTGGGGGGTGGGGGCTATTTGATCGCCAAGCGGCCGCTTGCGCCTGAGGCGCCAGCTCCGGAGATACCTGCTGCCAGTCCCGCAGTGGAAGCATCGTGGAACGACGTCGTTGCAGTGGATACCTTGGGGCTCGAAGTGGGGTACCGGTTGATCCCCTTGGTCGATAAAGAACAAGCGGGTGAATTGCTGAAGCGGATCAAGGGACTGCGCAAGAAATTTGCGCTCGACCTGGGCTTTCTGCCACCAGCAGTGCATATCCGCGACAACCTGGAACTGCGACCAAACGGCTACCTGATCACACTCAAGGGTGTCGAGATCGGACGTGGGGAGGCCTATTCCGGCATGTACCTGGCCATCAACCCGGGACACGTCAATGGTGCCCTGCCCGGGGCAGTGACGCGTGACCCGGCGTTTGGCTTGCCGGCGGTTTGGATCGAAGCGGGCCTGCGCGAGCAGGCGCAGACCTTCGGCTACACGGTGGCCGATGCCGGCACCGTCATAGCGACCCACCTCAATCACGTCATGCAGACGCATGCATCGGAACTGCTGGGCCGGCAGGAGACACAGCAGTTGCTGGACCATATCGGCCGTGATTCACCCAAGCTGATCGAAGACCTGGTCCCCAAATTGCTGCCACTTGGCACGGTGCAAAAGGTGCTTCAACGCCTGCTCGATGAGGGCGTTCACATTCGCGACATGCGCACCATCATTGAAGTGCTCGCAGAACATGGAGCGAAAGTGCCCGACGCTGGCGACTTGACTGCGCTGGTTCGGGTTGCACTGGGCCGCGCGATTGTGAAGCAACTCTATCCTGCTAGCAACGAGTTGCAAGTCATGGCGCTGGAGCCAGGGCTGGAACGCATTCTCCTGCAGGCGGTGCACTCCAGGACCGGTGATGCCTCCGGTATTGAACCTGGTCTGGTCGATACCTTGATGCGCGAGGCGGGCGCGGCGACAGCGCAGCAGGAACGCCTTGGATTGCCGTCTGTGCTGCTGGTACCGGCTGAATTGCGTGTATTGCTGGCTCGCTTTCTTCGGCGCGCCGTTTCGCAGATCAAAGTCATCGCCCATAGCGAAGTACCGGATACCTGCACGATCAAAGTTACGACCTTGTTAGGGAGTGGAGCATGAACATCAGAAAATTCCTGGCCAACAGTTCGCGGGAAGCACTGCACCTCGTAAGGCAGAGTCTGGGCGCGGATGCCGTGATCCTGTCCAACCGCGCGGTCGAGGGTGGCATGGAGATCCTGGCCGTCGCGCAGGGCGATCTGTCCGTGCAAGTGGCGTCAGACCAGGCGACGCAGCATCAGAGACAGTCCAAGTCTGCGGATATGGCTCAGCCTGCCAATGCAGTCCCGCCTGCGGCAACTCATCAGGATGACGATTCACGCAGTCTGGCTCACGAAATACGGTCCATGCGCGGTCTGATTGAGCAGCAGTTTGTCTATCAGGCGTGGGACACGGCGCAGCAGCGTGGTCCAGGCAAGGCGCGTCTGCTCCGCGACATGCTGCACTCCGGCTTTAGCGCCGCGCTGGTACGTCTGTTTCTGGAGAAAATGCCAATAGGGCTGGCTGAAGCGCAGGCCCTGGATTGGGTGAAGTCCAAACTTCATCACAACCTGCGCACTGTCGCGGAAGTCGATGAAATTGTCGAACGTGGCGGCGTCTACGCGCTGGTTGGTCCGACCGGGGTTGGCAAGACCACAACCGTGGCAAAGATCGCTGCGCGCTGTGTTGTCCGCTATGGTGCCGATCGGCTCGTGCTGTTGTCCACTGACAGCTACAGAATTGGCGCCCATGAGCAACTCCGCATCTACGGCAAATTGCTTGGTGTGCGGGTGATCGCGGTGAAGGACGCATCAGACCTGCAGTTCGTACTTGAAGATTTGCGTGGCAAGCATCTGGTCCTGATCGACACCGTGGGTATGGGTCAGCGCGACGAAATGGTGTCCGAGCAGCATGCGTTGTTGTCAGCGCCGGGAACCCATGTCAAGCGTGTGCTGCTGCTCAACGCAACTTGCAATGGTGAAACGCTGGATGACGTGGTGCGCGTGTACGGTGACGGTGGCCTGCATGGTTGCATCATCACCAAACTTGACGAGGCGGCAGGCAACGCGACTGTTCTCGATGTTGCCATTCGTCATAGGCTTTCGCTGCAGTATGTCACCAACGGACAGCGCGTTCCTGAGGATCTGCATCTGCCAGACAAGGATGAACTCCTGATGCGCGCATTGCGACCGATTGCAGAGCCTTCGGCGCATCATCTCGACGCACCAGAGTGTCAATTGATGGTCGCCACTGCCTCATCCGGCGCGGCCATGGCAGGAGTGCAACTTGTCTAGGGCAAGGACAGACCAGGCCGAAGGCCTGCGTCGTTTGATAGACCGCAGTGCACTGCAAATCGTGTCGGTCAGCACGCAGGGCAATGCCCAGGGCGGTGCCATCGTCAATCTCGCGGGTGCCCTTGCAGAGCTTGGCCGGGATGTGCTGATACTTGACGAGCAGCCAGGTGGACGCGGCATCGCTGGTGCACTGGGCTTGAAACCACGTTTTGATCTTGACGAAGTCATCGACGGAAGGCGGGAACTCGACGACATGATCGTGAGCGGTCCGTCTGGCATTCGTGTACTTTGCCTGGCGCGTGGCAAAGGCCTGGTCTCCGAGCTGCCGGAACGTGCACAGCGACGCCTGATGGAGCGATTCGGTCGTTTGAACCTGCCGGTGGACACACTGCTGGTGCAATCGGCATCTGGTCACGCCAGCTACCTGTTGTCGTGTGGCACTGGCGTGCGAGAGCTTGTCGTTCTCGCCGGCGGTGGCGCGAAGGAAATCACTGCCGGCTACGCATTGATCAAGCGGTTGAACAATGAGTTTGCACGCCATGAATTCCATGTTCTGGTCAGCAACGTCGCCAGCGAAGATATGGCTCGATCGATTGTGAGCAATATGGCTGCAGTGGCGCGCCGATACCTGCGCGTTTCACTCGATTTCATAGGGCACGTGCCGCCTGATGAAAAACTGCAGCACGCCGCAAGATTGGGCATGCCTGTAGTAACTGCATTTCCGGCTGCAGCCTCAGCTGGCAGCTTTCGCGGTCTGGCGCAGGCGGTCGCGGCATGGCCGCGCAGCGAAGACGGCATTGGCGGACTCGGCGCCATCATGGGCCGTGTCATGACTTTGAACAACCAGCGCGCCGTGGTGGCGTAAAGCACTCATCAGGATCAGCATGTACACAGCAGCTGCAACCCGCGACACCAGTCAATACCTGACGCAATACGCGCCGCTGGTCAAGCGCATCGCGTACCACATGATGTCCAAACTGCCCGCGAGCGTTGAAATCGACGACATCATTCAAACCGGCATGCTGGGACTGCTCGATGCAATCAACCTTTACGAAGAATCCCATGGCGCCAAGTTTGAGACCTACGCAGCGCAACGCATTCGTGGCGCGATGCTTGATGGTCTGCGCCAGATAGATTGGCTGCCCCGCAGCTTCCGGCGCGACTTGCGTCGTATCGAAAACGCCATTGCCAAACTTGAACAGCGTCTGGGCCACCCGCCATCCGAGCGGGAAGTGGCGCGCGAGCTCGATGTGGCGCTCGCAGACTATCAGAAGATGCTGCAGGATGCGCGTGGCTATCAGCTGGTCTCGTTCGAGGATTTGAATCACGATGACGAAGGCGACTATCTGGATCGCCACTTTCAGGACCCGGGTGC
>CAZZLB010000066.1:0-10680 GCA_964654655.1 uncultured Rhodoferax sp.
GGTGGCAGGTCAGCACGGCTGCTGTGGCCGGCGAGGCCAATGCGTGCGTTGTGCGAGAGGCCGAGCGCGCTGAACTTGCCGTCCAGATGCGCGTCCCAGCTTTGCAGTGTGCGCCGCTCGCCTTCGCTGCGGTAGTCGTAAACGTCGACGTCGCCATTGGCGCACAGGCCCGGATAGACATAGTTGACGGCATTGCTGCAACCGTCAGGAAAAGTGAGCCGGTCGTTGATCAGCGTGGTCTGTGTATTGACGGCAAGGCGCGCCTGCCAGTCGGCGCTGAAACGGTGCGTGAGGGCGATCTGGGCCGTCGTGCTGCTGGACTGGAAGGGCAGCGACCAGCTCTGGTTGTTCAGGTTCAGGCGCGGATCGATGCTGCCTGGTAGTGTGTCGCCCACGCCGTCGCCATTGCTGTCGAGCAAGCCCAAGCCGGGCACCGAGGGCTGACTCTTGCGCTGGTATTCCAGGTCGGCGGCCAGGGTCGTTTCCACGCCGAGTTTTGTGGCCAGTGCCAGGCTGAACAACTGGCGTGTGCCATTGGCATGGTCAAACTGCGAGTGGATCTGTTCATCGACCAGGTTCAGTCGCAGACCGACACCGCCGACGTTGCCGTTGTGGTCCAGATGCAGCTTGCTGCCGCCGTTGCCGTCCAGCGCCAGCGTGAGGTTGGAAAACGCCTCCTTCATCGGCACCTTGGTGACGTAATTGACCAGGCCACCGGGAGCCGAGACGCCGGACTGCAGACCAGAGACGCCCTTCAACACTTCGATCCGTTCCTTGTTCTCCAGCGCGATCGGCAGGTAGTTGGAAGTGGGCAAGCCATTGCGGCTGAAGTTGCCGCTCTGGTCCAGCACAAAGCCACGGATGGACAGGCTCTCGATATAGCCGCTGGTGTTGTAGTTGTCGGCCAGCGAGGCGTCGAGCTTGAGTACACCCGAGAGCGTCTGCATGGCCGTACCGGCCAGCAGGTCTGAGGTCAGCACCGTGACGCTTTGCGGCGTCTTGGCCAGCGGCGCGCCAAAGCCGCCCACATCGGCGTTTTCAACATCGAGCAGCGGTGCTGCCTTGCCAGTGACGGTGACTGCGCTCAGACGGCCCGGCGCGCTTTGCGCGAAAGTCGTCAGGGCGGTGCAGGCGGCCAGTGCGGCCACCAGGGGGGAGAGTTTCAAATTGAATGCCATCGAATAGTCCTCGGTCGACGGCAGGGGGGTGCAAAACGGATCGGGCCGGAGCCCTACTGATTCAACATCGCTTCCCTGCGCAAGAATTACCTTGATCAAGTTCCAGGGTTTTTTCTCAGCCGCTCATCTTTCGACAAGCAGCACCCCTAGCGTTTACCGGACAGCTTGCAGCTGCCAGCGCGGTCATTGTATCGCCGCTAAAGGGTGGCGTGCGGACGCTGGCGCGAGGCCCACCAGCTCAGCAGCATCGCCATCAGCAGCGCGGCCAGTCCGAACCAGTGCAAATCGGCCATGCCGCCGTGGGCAATCAGCCAGCCGCCGCTGCCTGCACCCAGCGCCTGGCCGGCGTACATGGCGGAAGTGTTGAGCGCAATCGATGCCGAAGACAGCGCTGGTGCAATGCCCGCCAGACGCGCCTGCTGGGCCGAATTGCTGGAAAAGCAACCCAGTGCCCAGGGCACGCTGATCAGCGCCGCCAGCAACAGACTGCTGCCCAGCGGCCACAGCAACAGGCTCAGCGCCATGCTGCCCACACCCCACATCACCGAGCGTGCCGCACCCCGGCGTTCGATCTGGCGCGACATCACGACGTTCCCGATCACGCCAAAGGCTCCGAACCAGGCGAACAGCAGGCTCAACTGTCCCGGCGTGATCGACAGGCTTGCCTTGTAGTAGGGCGCAAAGTAAGAGAACAGCACAAACTGGCCTGCCGAAAACAGCAGCGTGACCGCCACACACAGCATCAGCGCCTTCGAGTGCAAGGTCTCCTTCCACGCGGCTCTGGAAAGCGCTGGCGGGCGGATGCCGTCTGGCAGGGCGCGCCATACCCACAAGGCACTCGCCAGCGCCAGCAGGGCCACCACAGCGAAGGCGCTGCGCCAGCCCAGCGTGCCGCCTATCCATGCACCCAGCGGCATGCCCAGCACCGAGGCCACAGACCAGCCCAGAAAGATGAAAGTGATGGCGCGACCGCGTTGCGAAGGCGGGACCAGCAGACCGACACAGGCGGCTGCCTGCGGCGTGAAGATGGCGGGTGATACCACGGCCAGAACGCGCAGCACCATCAGCGAGGCAAAGCCGGGCGCCAAAGCACTCAAGCCCAGAAACAGCGCGTACCACAGCATCGACAGCGTCAGCAATCGGCGCCGGTCCCATCCCGCCATCAAGCCGGCAAACAGCGGCGCGCCCACACACATGAGCACACCCCCAGCGGCAATCAACTGTCCGGCGACCGGGACGGTGATCGCCAGCGAATTGCTGATGTCGTTGAGCGTGCCGGGCACCACCATGACGCCAGTGCCGATGACGAAGTTACCAAACAGCAGAGGCCAGAGGACTCCGGGCAGGGCGTCGTTGGTCGGGGTTTGGGGCATTGCGGGTGGAAAAGTTGCGGCGCTTTCAGTCAACGCCATTCGCCCCATTTTCGCAGCAGCTCGCCCCAGTGCCGATGGACCTGCAAGTATTCCCCCCCTTTGCTTCTCTTGTTGCATGTGCTCACGTCCATCATTCTCCTTGCCGATGGCTGCTCACCGTGCCAAAATGCCAACCGAGTTCTTGAAATGCCTATCCCCGCATGCGGACGATATTCCGCCATGGAATCCGATGAAGAAAGCAGCGTTCAGTAGCTTCTTGCTGGTGGGTCTTTTTGCAATGCTGCTGACGGCCTGCGGGGATTCAGCGCAACCATCGGTCGGATCCGTTGCGGTCGGGGACACGCAGCGGGGTGCCGGGCGCGACAGGACGCCGGTCATCAAGGTGGCCGTGATCCTGAAGTCCTTGACCAATCCGTTCTTTGTCGAAATGGCCAAAGGCGCACGTGTGGCGCAGCAGGTCACCGGCATAGACCTGGAGATCAGGGCGGCGACGCCAGAGACATCGGTAGAGCAGCAGATCCGGATTGTCCAGGAGCAGATCAAGTCGCGTGTCGACGCGATCGTGATTTCACCGGTGGACATCCGGCAACTCGCGCCAGCGCTGAAAGCCGCGCATGACGCAGGCATCAAGATCGTCAACGTCGACGAGCGACTGGACGCTGATGCGTTGAAGGCACATCAGCTGGCCGAAGTGCCCTATGTTGGCGTGGACAGTGAGCAGGCCGCGTACCAGGCGGCAAAATTCCTCTCCAGTCGAGTTGACCGGCCGACCGAGGCGGCAATCATCGAAGGCGTTGCCGGCACCAACACTGCGATCGATCGCAAGCGTGGCGTGCAACGTGCCTTCAGTGAAAATCACCAAATCAGGCTGGTGGCGTCGCAGGCCGCCAACTGGAAATCCGACCAGGCCTATGAGCTCGCTGCGCGTCTCTTCAAGACGCATCCGAAGATCGGGCTTGTTTACTGCTCCAACGACCTGATGGCCATCGGCGTCATCAAGTATCTGCGTGACAGCGGCAGATCGCGGGTACTTGTGGGTGGGTTCGACGCGCTGCGCCAGGCGAAGGATGCTGTTCGCACCGGCGTGATGGGGGTGACGGTCGATCAGCATGCTTTCATGCAGGCCTATATCGGCGTCATGAGCGCGCTCAAGTTGTTGCGCGGCCAGGCGGTGCCGAGCCAGGAGATGGTCAGCATCGAATTGGTCACGGCGACGAGTCTGAGGTAGCCTGCACCAGGCCATGATCTTGCTGAACTGTTTCACTCCGCGCAGGGCATGAAGATCAAAGTCAATATTTCGCTCAAACTGATCGGCCTGATGCTGGCGGTGAGCGTACTGCCACTGCTGGTCTTTCAGCTCGTTTCCTACCGCGTTGTGTCACAAACCACGGTCGAGGTGGCGACCCACCACTACGCCCATTTGCTGCAGTCCGAGCTGAGCTACCTGAATCTGCAGACCGACCAAATTGACGCCCTGGGGGAAAGTCCGGTTTGGGCGGACGAACTCAGGCGTCTGCGCGCCATGGCCGAGATGCTGCAGGGCGAAGACGCGAACTATGTCGACCTGTTGACGCAGGAACGCCTGGGCCAGCTCTTGAGCGGCTATGCCAATCTGGGAGGTCTGGATTCGATCGATCTGTATACACCCGACGGGTTCCACTACCACATGGGTGAGCCGCTCGGGCAAACGAAGGCTGTGCGACTGAATGAGCAAATTTCGCGTGCCAAAGAGGCTGCCGGCCGCAACGTCTGGCTCGGGATCGACGCCGCCAATCCAGGTTTCAACAACCGTAATGTGATTGTCTCCGTCAAGTCGATTTACTCGAGTGCCGCCGGTGGCGCCATGCCGCAGTCGGTGGGTGTGCTGCGCTGCAACCTGTCGACCGAGTACCTGTATGGCCATTTCAACAACCTCAAACTTGATCCGGGGGCGCAGCTCTTGTTGGTGGACGACCAGCGACGTTTGTTGTTTCACGCCGACAAGAAATTGATCGGTCAACCCCTGGCCGAAGGCTTGGCACCGTTATTGCTCGGAGCATCAGGTACGTTAACGATGCAGTTCGGACAAGACGATGTTCTACTGAGTTATCGTCAAGTTCCCGACAAGAACTGGTATTTGATCAGCATCGTGCCACAAACCACGCTGCTGGCGCCCATGCGCCTGATCAAGCGAGCCAATGTGGCCCTGCTGTTAGCCGGCCTGTTGCTCATCGCGCTGATCACCTTGCTGTACACGCGTCGGGTGGTGGAGCCGCTCCAGCTTGTGTCAGACGCTTTCCGGAACTATCAGGCGGGTCATCTGGTACCGGATTGGCGGCTACCCAAACTCAAGGCCTGGGTGCAGATTGCTGAACTCGCGAACTGGTTCAATGCTTTCCTCGATTCAATGCAGTCGCAAAGGCAGTCGCAGCAGGCGCTGCGCGAGAGCGAAGAACGCTACCGCACGGCGTTCCTGACAAGTCCGGATTCCGTGAACATCACGCGGCTCTCGGATGGTCTCTACCTCGATGTGAACGAGGGGTTCCTGAAGACTTTTGGATGGACCAGGGAGGAATGTCTAGGCAGAACCACTGCGGATATCAAGCTCTGGCATAACCCCCAGGACCGGGATCGACTCGTAGAAGCGGTGCAGCGCGACGGCTATTGCGAAAACTTTGAGGCGTCGCTTGTAACCCGTGATGCCAGGATTTTGACATGTCTCATGTCGGTACACGTTCTGGATTTCAAGGGCCAGCGTTGCATCCTGGCGGTGACACGCGACATTACCGCGCGCAAGGCCGCCGAAGATCAGTTGCGCAAGTTGTCGCAGGCGCTGGAACAGAGTTCCGACAGCGTCATCATCACCGACATCGAGGGCAACATCGAGTACGTGAATGAGGCCTTTGTGCGCAATACCGGCTACAGCCGGGAAGAAGCGCTTGGGAAAAATCCGCGCATGCTGAAGTCAGGTAGCACCCCGAGGGAGACCTACAGCGCGATGTGGACTGCCATCAACAGCGGTCAGCCGTGGAGCGGCGAGCTCGTCAATCGGCGCAAGGACGGCACGGCCTGTGTTGAATGGACAGTTCTGTCCCCCATCCGTCAGGCGGATGGCAAAGTGACGCATTACGTCGCCGTGCAGACCGACATCACCGTCAAGAAGCAGACCGAGGAGCGCATCAACAACCTGGCGTTTTTCGACGCCCTGACCGAGTTGCCCAATCGACGTCTGCTGCTCGACCGGATGAAACAGGCGCTGGCGTCGAACGCCCGCAACGAGCGCTACGGGGCTTTGATGTTCATCGATCTGGACAATTTCAAGACGCTCAATGACTCGCTGGGCCATGACATCGGAGACCTGCTGCTGCAACAGACAGCGCAGCGTCTGGTGGGCTGCGTGCGCGAGGGCGACACGGTGGCCCGCCTGGGAGGAGATGAATTTGTGCTTTTGCTGGAGTCCCTGAGCGAGAACGCCCAAGACGCCGCGGCAAGTGCGGAGGCAGTGGGCTCAAAGGTCCTGCAGGCGCTCAATCAACCCTACCAGTTGGCAGGCATCACATGCCACAGCAGCGCCAGCATCGGTGTCACGCTGTTTGTCGATCATCAGGGTAGCATGGAGGATCTGCTCAAGCGCGCCGATCTGGCGATGTATCAGGCCAAGGAAGCAGGGCGCAACACCTTGCGCTTTTTTGAGCCCGAAATGCAGGCGACGGTTGCCGCGCGCGCCGAGCTTGAATCCGATTTGCACGCGGCGGTCCGGGGTGGCCAGTTCGCCGTTTACTACCAGGCGCAGATCGACCGCGACGGCGCCGTCACCGGAGTCGAGGCCTTGCTTCGCTGGAAGCATCCGCAGCGTGGCCTGGTGTCTCCGCTGACGTTTATCGTGCTGGCCGAAAGAACGGGCTTGATCGTACCGATCGGGAGATGGGTGCTGGAGAAGGCCTGCTCCCAACTGCACGCGTGGTCGCATCGACCTGAAATGCGCGATCTGAGCATCGCCGTGAACGTCAGTGCGCGCCAGCTCTTTCAAGCGGATTTTGTTGAACAGGTTCTGGCGATACTTGAGAAGACCGGTGCCAACCCGAAGCAGCTCAAGCTGGAGCTGACGGAGAGCGTATTGGTGACCAACATCGAAGACATCATCACCAAGATGCAGACGCTAAAGACCATTGGCGTTGGATTCTCGCTGGATGACTTTGGTACCGGGTACTCTTCGCTCTCTTACCTCAAGCGTCTGCCGCTCGATCAGCTCAAGATCGACCAGAGCTTTGTCAGAGACATATTGACGGACCCCAACGACGCCGCCATCGCCAAGATGGTGATTGCCCTGGCATACAGTCTGGGACTTGCCGTGATTGCCGAAGGCGTTGAGACCCTGTCTCAACGGGACTTCCTCGCCGTTCAGGGCTGTCACGCTTACCAGGGCTATTTGTTCAGCAAGCCGGTTGCGATAGAGGAATTCGAGGACTTTGCGCTCAAGACGGGGTGTCGAGCCAGTGCTCGGGCAGGAGCCCTGAGCTGAGCTACGCCAGGAATCATCGAAGAATTGCCTGGGTTTCTCCGGAAGCCAGCTGCTCGGTCGGGGCCAGAGCAGGCGCCGTCTGCGGTGTTTCCCGGCGCGCCACGATGCTCACGGGTGCCAGCGTGATCTGACGGGGTGCAGTCGGTCCGGTCGCCGTCTGCACGTGTGCCCGTGCTGGGGCCGCCTGCGTCAGTTGATGCTCTCCAGCGCTGCGTGCGACCTCGTTCATGCTCCACAGCAGCGTGCCCTGCAGTCCGATGGCCAGTGCGATGGCTGCAAACAGTGAACTGGTTTTCATGGTGCTCGACATGGTGTTCCCCTTGGTCCGTGAAGCGGCTGCTTCGATGACTGAACTCTACGTGGCACCGTTTGCCAATGCACGCGGATTGCGACGAACCGCGAATCGGCGCGACAAACTGCGCTTTGACGGATATGGATGTGCCTGCAGGCCCGCTCCCGGCCTTGCCAATCCACTCAGGAGGGGTACTCATGAACAGTCTGATTCAGCGTACACTACATTCAGACTATCGACTGGGAGCATGCCGTGCGCAAGTACCTCAACATCCATCTGCCTGACCAATCCATCCAGACCGAAGAACTGCAAGGCGAGCAAGTCATCCGCGCCGGGCGCTACTTCATTGCCCGCAAGCTGCTTGACATGGGCGTGGCCACGGTCGATCCGATGTCGGCGCAGAACCCGCTCATCTTTTCCGCCGGCCCCTTTGCCGGCACCAACTTTTCCAACGCGAACCGTCTCAGCGTGGGCTGCAAGAGTCCGCTTACGGGCGGCATCAAGGAAGCCAATACCGGCGGCACCTTCGGCTTTGCGCTGGGTCAGCTTGAAATTGCCGGTTTTACCTTGCACGGTGCGTCGCCCGAGTGGACCGTGATCCGCATTACCAAGGATGGCCAGATTGCGTTTGAGAGCGCCGAACCCTACCTGGGCAAGGGCAACAACGAGGTGGCGCGCCTGCTGCTCGAGAACTACGGCAAGAAGATCAGCTTTGCGATCTGCGGCCCGGTTGGCGAGTATCTGGGCCTGATGTCCGGAATCTCCTTTGCCGATACCAATGGCCGGCCTTCGCGGCTGGCAGCGCGTGGTGGCGTGGGTGCGGTGATGGGCAGCAAGAAGGTCAAGGCCATCGTCGTCGATACGCACAAGATGCCGACCTTCCATGACCGGCAAAAGGTGATGGGGGCGGTGCGCGAATACGGTGCCAAGCTTGGCAAGGAGCCGGCCATCGACAACTTCAAGCGTCTGGGTACGGCGATGGTGGCGGACCTGACCAACTACATCGGTGGTCTGCCGGTGCGCAACTTCAGCGCCGGGCGTCTGGTCGAAGAGAAGGACGGCCCTCTCAAGCTGGGCGGCGCCTACATCCGCGAACTCAATCTCTCGCGTGGCGGCAAGACCGCGCACGACTGCATGCCGGGCTGCATGATCGAATGCAGCAACGTTTATTTTGACGACAAGGGCCAGGAGATGGTGTCTCCGCTGGAATACGAGACGCTGGGTCTGGTGGGCAGCAACTGCGGCTTGCAGGACCCGGACCAGGTGGCGCGCCTGAACGCCGTGGCCAACGATCTGGGCATAGACACCATCGAGCTCGGTGCCATGCTCGGTGTGCTGATGGAGGCCGGGCAGGCCGCCTTTGGCGATGCCGAGTTCATGATGCGCGCGCTGGACGACATCCGCGCCGGCAACGAGCGCGGACGCCTGCTGGCGCAAGGGGCGTTCCGGGTTGGCGAGCATTACAAGGTGGCACGCGTGCCTGTCATCAAACGCCAGGGCATCAGCGCCTATGATCCGCGCGTGATCGAGGTCACCGGCATCTCGATGATGCTGACGGCGCAGGGCGCGGACCACACCGTGGGCAATCTCCCGGCCTTTGACTGCAAGGGCAAGAGCACTGCGGAACTGGTCACGGTGAGCCTGGGGGCACAGGTGTCCTCCGCTGCGGCGGATTCGCTGGGATTCTGCATCTTCGGGCGTTCGGTGACCGACACCAATCCGCAGCTGATCGTGACAGCGCTCAACGATGCGCACGGCACGGCGCTTGAAGAACCTTTCCTCAAGAAACTGGGGCGCGAAGTGCTGGAGCTCGAATGGGCTTTCAACAAGGACGCCGGCTTCACGGATCAGGACGACGAACTGCCGTCCTTCTTCTACGATGAGGCCCTGGCACCCACCGGCAATCTGGCGCGGCATCGCGCCAGTGAGGTGAATCGCTGCCTGGATCAGTTGCTCACCGCTGCCTGAGTTCGGTGTCAGAGTCATGGTCGCGCCAGCGCCTGAAGCAAAGAAGACCAAGGCGCCTGTGGCCGTGAAAAGGCCTGGCGTGCGCGAGCTGGCGGCGCAGGCCACGCGCGAGAGCATCCTGAAGGCGGCGATCAAGGTCTTTGCCAAGTCGGGTTTTGCGGGCGGGCGCGTCGAGAAAATATCGAAAGCGGCCAAGTCTTTTGACCGCATGATCTATTACTACTTTGGCAGCAAGGAAGGCTTGTTCATTGCCGCGCTGGAAGAGATTTACCGGCGCTTCTGCGAGGCCGAGGCCAAGGTCGATCTGGACATGGCGCAGCCGGTCGAGTCGCTCAAGACGGTGGTGCTGTTTACCTGGAACTACTACCAGAAGCACCCTGAATTCATCACGCTGCTCAACAGCGAAAACCTGCACCGTGGCGTGCACATCTCCAAATCCATGCGGGCGCGCGAGTACTCCAGCGCCGCCATCTCGATCCTGGACCAGGTATTGAGGAGCGGCATCAACAAAGGTGTATTCCGCGCCGACGTGCAGGCGCGCGATGTTTACCTGACGATCGCATCGTTGTGCTATTTCTACCTTTCCAATCGTTTCACGCTGTCAGCCTTTCTGGGGCAGGACCTTCAAGCCGAAGACGCCCTGGCGCATTGGGAACGCTTTGTCACCGACGCCGTGTTGCGTGTCGTTGCGCCCGCGTGAGCGCCGTTTGCTCTGCTACACTGAATGTTGTAAACACTTAACCAAATCAGCGCGCCGGTGGCAAAGCCGCAGCTGATGCACCTGCACAGAAGGAGTCCGCCATGGCTACTGCAGCACCGACCGAGAAGTCCGGAAAAGTTGTGATCAGGAACATTGGCCTGCTGCTCTCGGGTGACATCGACAAGCCCATCCTGGACGCCGACACACTGGTCATCAACGACGGGCTGATCGTCGCCGTTGGCAAGGAGGCGGACTGCGACACCGCGCAGGCGCAGACCGTGATCGACGCGCGTCGCACCTGCGTTGCGCCGGGTCTGATCGACAGCCATGTGCACCCGGTGTTTGGCGACTGGACACCACGGCAGAACCAGACTGGCTGGATCGACTCCACCATGAACGGCGGTGTGACCACCATGATCTCGGCCGGCGAAGTGCATCTGCCGGGACGCCCGAAAGACATCGTCGGCCTGAAAGCCCTGGCGATCACGGCGCAACGCGCCTTTGACAACTTCCGCCCCGGTGGTGTCAAGGTGCTGGCGGGCGCGCCCATCATCGAAAAGGGCATGGTCGAGCAGGACTTCAAGGATCTGGCCGATGCGGGCGTGACGTTGCTGGGTGAGGTCGGACTGGGTTCCGTCAAGGCGGGCTATGAGGCGCAGGAGATGGTT
>CAZZLB010000067.1:0-10604 GCA_964654655.1 uncultured Rhodoferax sp.
TGTCGCGCGCAGCTTGTGGCCATCCACTTTGGTTGCCGGCGCCCGATGTGCGCGCTCAACATCATGCACAGGCGTTGCAGCACTGGTACTGAGGTTTGACACCATGAGTACTTGGTGCATCCTCTTTTTCCTATGGCTGCTTGCCTTTGGTGGTGCGGATGCTATGGCAGCGCCAGCCTGTATCACAAGCGTTCAAGAACTGAGAAACGTGCTGGGAGATCAGAGAGTCACCCTGCAATGGGAAGAGACCAGCATGAATGATGGCAAGCCCCTGGTGGTTTCGATCTTCGAGAGCCAAGGAGTGCTGGCACTGAAATTCGTCAAGACCTCAGAAGGCCTGTGGGCCGAAGGCACTGGCGCTGTTTGCGGCAGCGGTGCGACTCTTGAAATCAGTTTCGATAAAACTCAGCTTCGCATGGGTCCGGCCAGCGGTTGGCTACTGCGCAGCCTGTTGGCGCAGGGTGGTAAATTCACATTGACGAGGCTGGATGCCGATCAGTTGGGCATTGCTACCAGCGGCTGGAGCGGTACCTTTGTGCCCAAATCTAGGGAAAGTCCTTAGAGCTGTAGTAATTCGCTGTTACCTGTTCGGTTGGCTGATGTTCGAGACTGGTGCTCCCAACTATTTCAGGAGATTATGATGAGCAAGAAAGTATTGATGCTGTGCGGTGACTACGGCGAGGACTATGAAACCATGGTGCCTTTTCAAACCTTGCTGACTGTGGGCTATACCGTTCATGCGGTTTGCCCGGACAAGAAGGCGGGTGACTTTGTCATGACTGCCATCCACGACTTTGAAGGTGCACAGACCTACAGTGAAAAGCCGGGTCACCGCTTTACGCTCAATGCCAATTTCTCGGACGTCAACACGGCCAATTACGACGCATTGTTGATTCCCGGCGGTCGCGGACCCGAGTACTTGCGCCTCAACTCGCGCGTGCTGGCCATCACCAAGGAATTCGCCGATTCCGGCAAACCCGTCGCCGCTGTTTGCCATGGCGCCCAACTGCTGGCCGCTGTGCCAGGCATCATCCGTGGCAAGCGCATCAGCGCCTATCCGGCATGCCGCCCGGAAGTTGAACTGGCTGGCGCGATTTTTGCAGAAATAGCGATTGATGCAGCCGTCACCGATGGCCAATACGTCACAGCACCGGCCTGGCCGGCCCATCCGGCCTGGTTGTCACAGTTCATTGCCCTGCTTGGGGGCAAAATGTCATACTGATCTGTCTGACAAGCCAAAGGGCCAGCGCCGAAGGAGACTCCCATGTGCCAGATTTTTGTTCGCGCCAATCCGCAAAGTTATGAAGCCACCACACGCAGCATCCGGCTGCACGGTGTGGTGACCAGCATACGGCTGGAGAACTTGTTCTGGGAAACGCTGGAGGAAATTGGCAACCGCGATGGCATGACGGTGCCGCAGCTGCTCTCCAAACTCTACGATGAATTGCTGGAGCATCGCGGCGACATCCCCAACTTCTCCAGCTTCCTGCGCGTCTGTGGCCTGCGCTATCTTGCACTGCAAGTGGATCAACGCATTCCGAGCGACATCGGCATCCCGATCCGCTCACTCAATGCGCACGCGGTGTTGCGAGGGCTGCGACCTGGTTTGGTGGAGGCTGGCGCGGGCTGACCGCGTACTGCTAATTGCCAACCAATTCCCCATTCAGGTAATAGCCGAATCGATTGAGTCGAACAGCGATTTCTGAATTCAGCGCTGGCACGGTCATTTCTCTGGACAGCTTCATGCGCACGCGTGCCTCTCCCAGGGCGAGGTCGAGAATTCGCACACTGCCGTGGTCTTCCACTGCCAGGACCGATGACCGGAAACCAGCTACATCAGTCTGGTCTGTAAACGCCAGATTCTCCGGCCGAATGCCCAGCGTAATCTCACCTGAAGGTAGATCACGGGGTGCGCCGGCAAGCCGTTTGCCCGCAAGATTCAGTGCATCACCTGAACGAGTCACAGGGATGAAGTTCATGCCAGGAGAGCCAATGAACGTTCCTACATAGGTGTTGGCTGGGTGCTCAAACAGTTCCTCTGGCGTGCCGCGCTGCACCACCAACCCGTCCTTCATGACCAGGATCTCATCTGCAAAACTCATGGCCTCGTTCTGATCGTGAGTGACGTAAATGACTGTCATCTTCGCGTAGGCGTGAGCCTGCTTGATCCGCCTTCGCAATTCGAACTTCATCTGCGGGTCAATCACCGTCAGCGGTTCATCCATCAAAATCGCCGCGACGTCATCTCTAACCAGTCCGCGACCCAGCGATATCAGCTGCTTCTCGTCCACTGTCAAGTCGCGCGCTGGCCTGGAGAGTCGGGAAGTCAGACCAAGCATGTCTGCCACCTCATGCACGCGAGGGCCTATTCGTGCCTTGTCCCAGTGGCGACATTGCAGGGGGAAAGAGAGATTTTCAAAAACAGTTTTCGATTGATAGACCACCGGGAACTGAAAAACCTGTGCGATATTTCGGTGTGCCGTAGGAATCTGTGTCATGTCGCGCTCATCGAAAAAAACACATCCTTCGGACGGTTCCAGAAGACCTGAAATGATGTTGAGCATGGTGGTCTTGCCACACCCCGATGGTCCAAGCAAAGCGTAGGTTCTGCCGTGTTCGAATATCAAATCAGTCGGCTTCAGCGCATAAGCATTGTCACCATATGCGTGTCCGAGGCGGGCCAGATGAATGCGGCTCATGGCTGCGCTCCGGTAGTGGGTGCAGCAACGAGAACCTTTTCGCCAGTGATCGCAAAGGCGAAGAGTCGGTCTGCGGGTATTCCCACACCAGCATTAGACTTGAGTTCATGAACGTGCACGCCCTGAATCTGTAGCGTGAGTTGTCCTGCCTGCGAATCCAGATACAAGAAGGTTTCCGATCCTGAAACCTCGGAAAAGGTAACCTGACTGGTCAACGAAGTTCCTCCGACGCGAAGTTCGTTGGCTCGAATGCCGAACCAGTATTCGCCGCTCGGCAAATTTGCCAAGTGACCTGGACATTGCAGCTGAACGCTGCCCATGAGTTCAATGCCATCCTCATTCTTGTTGCCCTGTATGAAGTTCATCGGGGGATCGTTCACCACCGATGCCACCTGCAACGACGCCGGGCGATCAAATACTTCCGAGGGAGTTCCGACCTGCAAGATCCTGCCTTCATGCATAACGACCACCGTGTCACCGAGCAGCATGGCTTCGACGGGCTCGGTGGTGTTGTAGATGACAATGGTCTGCTTTTGTTCGGTCAGCAAGCTCCGAAATTCGCTGCGCATCTGTTCACGCAACTTGTAGTCAAGATTGACAAGTGGTTCATCCAGCAACAGGATGCCAGCCTCGCGCGCAAGCGAACGGGCCAAGGCCACTCGCTGCTGCTGCCCGCCCGAAAGTTGTGATGGACGCCGTGACTCAAAACCACTCAAGCCGACTTTTGCCAGAACGCTGTTCACACGCCTTTTGATCAGTTCGTCATCAAGCCGTTTGCGTCGCAGAGGAAAGGCAATATTTTCAAAGACATTCAAGTGAGGATAGTTGATGAACTGCTGGTAAACCATGGCAATATCGCGGCGCCAGGCAGGCAGAACCGCGTAGTTCTGCTTGTCAAGATGCAGTGAACCACGGTCCAGTGACTGCAAACCGGAAATGGACCGCATCAGTGTCGTCTTGCCAGCCAGGGTGCGGCCGATGATGGTGGTCAACTTGCCCCGTTCAAAGTTGGCGCCAATGCCGTCCAGATGTGAAACACCATCAACCATCAGGGTGAGGTCATGTAGCTGCAAACTCATGGTTCTGACCTAGCGAATGGCGCCGGCGAGGGTGCCGTGCGACAGGAATCGTTCCACCACAAACGCAATCAATAGCAATGGTGCAACCGAAATCAGCGCCGAAGCCGACAGACTCCACCACGGGGTGACGGACGAATTCAGCGCAACCACTGCAACCGGGAGCAATTGTGTGTCCGTGAAGGTGAGGGTAAAAGCAAAGAAAAAGTCATTCCAGCCGAATATCAGGCAGAACATGCCAGCCACGATGATGCCGGGCACAGAATTTGGAAGTATCACTTTTAGAAATGCCTGGATCGGCGTGCAACCGTCGAGCATGGCCATTTCGTCGATCTGGCGCGGAATATTGTTGAAAAAATCGACCATGATCCAGACCGCGATCGGCAGGAGCAGTGCCACATAAACAAGAATCAGCCCAAGCTTGCTATCCAGCAAATCTAGCCACTTGAGCATCAGAAAGAAGGGAATCGCCAGGACGATAGGCGGCATGATGCGCTGGGATATGAAAAAGAAGATCAGATCTGCATTCTTGATGAAGCCGGCGCGGTAGGTAAACCTGGACAGACCATAAGCGGCGAGGGAGCCCAGAACAATGCTGATAAGACTGGCACTCCCCGTCACGATCAAACTGTCGATGTAAGGTTTGACGATGTCGATGCCACCACCGCCTCCAAACAGGCTTTTCCATCCTGTCAGCGACGGTTCGTACTGAAGCCATGGAATGTAGGTGGGGCCACCGGTCACCCCATTGGCGGTCTTGAAACTGGTGGTTAGCGCCCATAGGAAGGGAGTCACGACGAAGACGCTCCATAGCGCGATGGCCAGGTACTTCAGTGATGTATATAGCTTTGACATCAGCTACGTCCCCCAATGAGTGCTCGGTGAAGCAGCTTCCCGACCAGGGTGAGCAGAACGATCATGATGACGAGATAGGTGATGGAGAGTGACGCTGCGTAGCCAATATCGAAATCTCGAAGGCCCTTTATGTAGATGTAATAGCCTGAAGTTTCGGTCGCCGTTCCTGGGCCTCCGGAAGTCAGGACGTAAACCGTTTCCATCAATTTGGACGCTTCAATCAAACGGATCATGATGGCGCCAATGGAAACCGGTGCCATCAATGGAAATGTCACGTTAACGAAAGTCCGAATGGGACCGGAACCATCAATTGCTGCAGCCAAAAATGGTTCCCGGGGAAGGCTTATCAAGCCGGCTAGCAAGAGAAGAAACATGAATGGGGTCCACTGCCATATCTCGACAATCATCACGCTGGCCACGGCCCAGCCCCCGGAAGTCAGCCATTGATAAGGACCCAGTCCGATCAAATTCAAGAGATCGTTGGCGGGACCCAGAGATTCATGGAGAATGGTTCTCCAGATGACTGACATGATGACTGGCGTTGTCATCATGGGAATCAGAAAGAGCAGCCGGAACAGGCGACGGGCCTTGACTTCCTGCCATACCAGCAGAGCCAGCGCAAAACCCAATACATACTGGACGAAGACGGTTCCCACTGCCATCGCACCGAGACGCGCCAGTGATTGCCAGAACCGCACATCATTGAACAAGGTGGTGTAGTTAGTGCCACCGAGCCAGGTCAACTCCGGCGTCACTGCATCCCAACCGGACGTGCTGACACGAATCGTGAACAGCAAGGGAAACAAGATGATAGTGAGCAGCGTCAGCAAGCCCGGAAGCAGGAATGCGAGCTTGTAAGGTCTTAGTCCGGTTTCACCCATTGCAATACCTTTGATCGTGGAGGACTCACATGCACACGCCGTCAGACCAGTTCAGGAATGACGGCGTTCAGCGATACAAGGGGACTAATTCAGCGGCCCTTGTCTTCCAGGGTTACAACGTTCTTGTACGCGGAGCGGACTTTGTCCACGCCGATCTTGTTCACGATATCGGTCCATTGCTGGGCGACACCGTCGAGTGCGGCCTGCGGCGTTTTCTGACCAGCCATGGCTTCGGATACCCCGTTCGCAAGCGTTGACATGAACTGGTTGACACCTGGTACTCGCAGATCAAAGACCCGGTTATTGCTGCTATCCATGTCACCCAGCGTCTTCACATAAGATTCAGAAAGACTCTTTTCCCATCCCAGCTTGCTTTGCCAGAAGATGGCGTTATAGTGGGCCTTGCGGTAGGGGTTGATACCAAAGCGGCCAATCTGCAGGTCAAGATCTGCATTCGCTTCATTGGAGAAGAAGCAGAGGTAATCAAACGCCATATCCTGGTTCTTGGAGGCCTTGGCCACTGCGGATGTCCATCCCCACGTAATATAGGGCGGAGCGTTCGGAGTTTCGAAGCGATCCCACTTGCCAGTGATGCGGTTCCACACCTCATTGGAACCGGGCAACGGCGCCGCAGCGACCTTGTTCCGAATCGGACTGCCTTGTTCCATGGCCTGGATAAAGGCATCATCCCAGCTGTAGCTCAGAAGCGTCTGGCCGCCACCGAACGAGAATATTTCGTCGCCGAGACCGAAGTTCGTTCCTCCTGGTGGGAATGCCGATTTGGCCTTGATAAACATTTCAAGGCCACGCACCCACCCTGGGTTGTTGACCTGTGGTTTCATCGTATTCAGGTCGAAGAAGAAGCCCCCCTTCACATTGGGATTCTTGGCGTAAGCGGCAACCCGGCTGATGAAGGCAGAAAACATGAGATCGTCGCGTTTAGTCACTTCGGCGCTACCAAAGTGCTGCTTGCCGTCACCGGCCCAGTCCCAACCCGAGAAGAAAGTAGCAACGTCGTTGTATTCCTCCCAGGTGGCCGGTACCTTCAGCTCTTTCCCCGTCTTTTCCTTGTAGCGCGACTTCATTTGTGGGTTGTTGAAGACGTCCGAGCGGTACTTCATGTAATGACGGTCGCCATCCACTGGATACTGCACCATCTGATTGCCCCATGTTGCCACGTCGCGGTAGTTGGC
Source organism: uncultured Rhodoferax sp. (assembly GCA_964654655.1). Lineage (GTDB taxonomy): Bacteria > Pseudomonadota > Gammaproteobacteria > Burkholderiales > Burkholderiaceae_C > Rhodoferax. Next base: position 6,705 of record CAZZLB010000067.1, read on the forward strand.
GGTGACATCTTTCATGCCACTCGCGTTGGCATACGCTGCGGGGACCGGCGCCAGGAAGCTTTGAACGTCCCCGATCCACAGTGATGGATAGAAAAGCACGTCGTAGGCTGCTTGGCCGGTTTGGAATGGGATCATGATCCGCTGATAGAGGTCACCAAAAGGGATATGCACGACATCGACTTTGGCGCCAGTCAGATCTTGAAACTGCTTGGCGTGAACGTCTGTGGGCTCACCCAGAACAGGCACGGCATGACTGATAATCTTCAGGGTGCGGCCCTTGTAACTTTTCTTGGCAATGGCCTCGTAAGAGCACATGCCAGGCACGTCAACGGATGAACCATACTTGGCATAGTCACCGTACTTGCTGTAACTGATGTCTGCTGCTGATGCCGGCACAGTCCCTAGCTGCAAGAGACTGGCCGCGACAGCACTCAGCAGTACCGGGGTAGTACCTACGGTCGTCAGTCGGCGTAATGTTTTCGATGAGCTTTTCATTTGTCGTCCTTTATAGTTGGTTGGCAAGTGTTGGGTTAGGGAATGAGTACAGCGCGTCCGTGGATTTTTCCGTTATGGAGGTCCTTCAGGGCCTGATTGGCGTCGGCCAGTCGATATTCGACGGTTGCCAGATTGACCAGACCGCGATCTGCGAGAGCCATCAGTTCGACCAGTTCAGCCCAGTTGCCGACCAGGTTTCCAATAATGTTTTTCTCCGTAATGACCAGGTCAACCGTCGGAACTTTGATGTCTTCACCGTAACCAACAATGTAGTAACTTCCCATCGGTCGAGTCATCGCTATGCCTTTGGCAGTGGTTCCCTTTTCGCCGACAAAGTCGATGACGGCTTCGGCGCCAGCGCCGCCGGTCAATGACAGAACAGCTTCCGCCTCATTGCCATCGGCCAGAATCAAGTGGTCAGCACCGCTCTTGCCTGCAAGCGTCAGCGATGCTTCAGACTTGTCGACCACAATGATGTCGGCTGCGCACATCGCTTTCAAGCACTGAATGCCGATGTGGCCCAGGCCACCGGCTCCGATCACTACACAGCTTTCGCCGGGTAGCAAATGGCGTGAGGCTTTCTTGATGGCGCGGTAGGCGGTCAGGCCAGCATCTGCGTAGGGTGCAACATCCTTGGGTGCCAGCGTCTTGGGTAGCGGCACGATGTTTCGTTCCGAGGTACCAAGAAACTCGGCGTAACCCCCGTTGGAGTCCAGACCGGGAAACTTGCCGACGCCGTGCATGTCGTGGCCGCGTCGACAGGCCAGGCATGTACCGCCGGTAATTTTGGGATGGACGATAACCGGATCCCCAACTTTGAGGTTTTCTACGTCACGGCCGACTGCTTCAATCCAGCCAGCGTTCTCATGACCCATGATGAACGGCAACAGGGCATTGCCATTAGGGTCCATGTGCGGCTTCCATACGCCCTCGATAATGTGAAGGTCGGTCCGACAGACACCGGCGCCACCGATGCGAACGATGACATCGGTTGACTTTGTGATGGTGGGGTCTGGAACATTTTCCTCCGAGACCCATAGTTCCGCGGTGAGTGCTTCGTCATAGACTTTGAGTACTTGTGCTTTCATTGCGTTTGTCTCCTGTGCCGGCAACATGCCGTTTGGCGTATGAGATAACGCACGTTTCGTGCCAGCTGCCAGTGGACTTTGTCTTCCAGTGTGGCACGCGCATGAATCAAGAAAACGATGTTCAGACAGCGTGCATCGAGCTGTACTCACTGTTCATTTTCTGCACAACCTGGCACTCTGGATTCGCCCTAGAATCGTTCTATTCCATTCGTGCAAAGTACATGAATAAGGAGACACATGCAGCAGTTGTCAGGCATTGAGCGTGCGCGCCGTGCGCTCGAGAGTGGCCACCGGTTTCCTGCCGGCGGTCTGCCCACGGTCGTAGCGGCCAGTTGGCAGCGTTGCCGCGACCACGGACTTATGCCAAGTGTTCAGCCGCGGGACATCGTGATTCCATTTGAAGAAGTACGACACAAGCGTGAACGCAGCGCGCTGCTCAGACGCATGGCGCTCGCAGAGATGCACAATTTATATGCGCAAATCGCGGGTTCGAATTTTCTCATCGCATTTGCCGATCCGGACGGCGTCATACTCGATACGGTCAGCGACCAACACTTTGCCGACAGTCGCGCAGGCAAGACAATAATTCCAGGCAGCGTCTGGCGCGAGACTGAGGGAGGCACCAATGCTCTTGGCCTCGCATTGCTGGAGAAGTCTCCAGTGGCTGTTTATGGTCGTGAGCACTACTTCAGCAGATTCGGCCAACTGAGCTGCATGGCTGCCCCCATCCTCGACGCCAAGGGCAATCTGGTTGGATTGCTTGACGCATCGTGCTCAAGTGAAATTCGCCAGCAGCACACGCACGCACTGGTCAAGATGGCTGCTGCAACAGTCGAAAATGGGCTGATCTATCAGGAAAGCAGTGGACATTTCATCTTTGCCTTTCATCCTCGGGCAGAGTATCTTGACACCTTGTCCTCCGGTCTGCTCGCCGTCACCCCTGAAGGCACCGTGGCATCTATCAATAGACCTGGTCAGTCGTTGTTGGTTGGGTTGCCCACGTTAAGTGGCAGTCATTTCGAAGCACTATTTGACGGCAAATTCACATTAGCCATTGAGAACCTGATGCGTGGTGGCGTCATCCGGATCCGTGACCGTGCCGGCAGTAGCGTCTTCATGGTTTGTCGACAGATCGGCGCACGCAACGAATCGCTCATCGGGGTTGGCAGGTCGAACCACGTTGAACCCAAGTCAGTAGCCATTGTGCGTGAGCGGCATGATATTGGCTTCGTCTGCCAGGACACTAGCTTGAGTTATGCGATGGCTGGACTGGAAAAGGCAACAAGACTAAGAATGCCGATTCATCTATCGGGAGAAACCGGTACTGGCAAGGAGTTGATGGCGCGGCACGTTCACCAATTGAGCGGGCGAAAAGGTGAATTCGTTCCTTTGAACTGTGGTGCAGTACCCGAGGCACTGTTCATATCAGAGATATTCGGGCACGAGAGAGGCGCCTTTACCGATGCCAACCGGGATGGTGCACCTGGACTCGCGCGTCTGGCTGATGGCGGCTCCCTGTTTCTGGATGAAGTGGCCGATATACCACTTGCTTCACAGACCGTGTTGTTACGTTTTCTGGACAGTATGGAGGTGCGCGCTGTGGGTGGCAAGAGCAGCAGAAAAGTAGATGTTCAGATTATCTCGGCGACGAATCGAGATCTGACGGAAATGGTCGCGGCGCGACTATTTCGGGCTGATCTCCTGTACCGACTCAATGCCTATACCCTGAAGATTCCGCCACTCAAGCAGAGACAGGATTTTGCAGAGATTGTGAAACGCCTCATGGAGGAACTGGCTCCTGATGCTGCCATCACTGATGCCGCCATTGAGAGGTTGCGTACGGGCGATTGGCCAGGCAACATTCGTCAGCTCAAAGGGGCTTTGCAGCGGGCGTTGGTGCGCAGGCAGATGGCGTTCATTGATGAAGATTCATTTGAAGGCGTCTCCGCCAGTGACACCGTGGTGGCTGAAGTGTGCGAGGGATGTCGTGGACACCCTTTGAACCAACGCAAGTGTCGTGAGATTCGTACAACCTACGCAAACGCAGGCGGCAATATTTCTGAAACTGCCCGACTATTGGGACTCTCGCGGACAACTGTTTACAAGCATGTTTGCTGAGCGATCAACGCTGCCCCTCTGACTTCAAAGTGGTGTTGTAGAAAGTCAGCATCTTTTGCGCCTGCTTTGCCGCCGACCATTCCTTCGCATAGTTGCGGCCGATGGCTCCCAACTCGGTTCGCATTTGCGCGTTGTCAAGCAATTTCACCACGTTGCCGGAAAAATCGGACATCTCTTCCTGGGCAATCCATACACCGGC
>CAZZLB010000068.1:0-10408 GCA_964654655.1 uncultured Rhodoferax sp.
ATAGAGTGGTAGTGCCTGCGCCGACTCCACTGCAGCGCCGCCCGCCAGCAGCACGGGGGCAAGCCGCAACATGGCCGTTGCCGTCGGCAATGCGTGCAAGCGCTGCGTGAATGATGCCGCCAAACGCGCCGCGTAGCACTCAAACACATTGCCCACCAGCAGGCGCCGTGCATCACCACGAAGCTGTTCCGGGCGAAGCAGTTCGTAGTCGCCGCTCTGCGTCCATTGCCCGCCGTGAAACGCATAGTGAGCCAGGTACATCTCATCCATCCGCGCGTCCAGAAGAGCAGTCACTTCGCAGTGCTCCTGCTCAGGCGCGATCTGAAAGCGTGCTTCCTCGGCCACCGCCAGCAAGGTGTCTATCGGCAACACCTTGAGCTGCGCACCAAACGCCAGGCCCTGCGCCACCGAACATGCCGTGCGCAGCCCGGTGAAGGATCCCGGTCCCCTGCCAAAAGCAATGGCGTCAAGTTCCGCCAACTGCAGGCCCGCCTGCAGCATCAGATCTTGAATGACTGGAATCAGCCGGGTTGATGTCATGGCGCCGCCCTCACCGCTGTGCTGCCATGTCTGGCAGGCACCCGACGCCGTGCGCTGAACCGCCACCGACATGAGTTCGGTACTCGTATCAAAAGCCAGCAGCTTCATCGCCTGACCCCGTTGCGCACGCCAAAAAGAATACCCATGGTTACCAGGGCCAGACCGGCGGCGAGATTCCAGTGCAGCGGTTCACTCAAGAACAGCACAGCTCCGAGGGCCGAAAGGCCCGGTACCAGCGCCGTGATCATGGTCGAGCGCACCGGCCCGAAATGCTGGATCATTTTGGTAAACGCAATGCCCGAGATCACCACCGATCCCCAACCCTGGTACAGGGTCTGGAACAAGACGTCGCGCCACGGTGCGACAAAAACATGGCCTGCCACCGCACCGCTCCACACCAGCGATGCGTAAAGCGGCACGAAGCTGAAAAATGCGAAGGCTGTCACTGCAATGGTGGCACGCACGGCGTCGAGTGCGTCCCGGCGTGCCAGCACGCTGTACATGGCCCAGCACGAGGCGGCCAGCATGAACAGCAAGTCCCCCTTCCAGACCGAGCCACCCTCGAAGGCACGCAGCAGACTGGCGCCACCGACCAGCAAATCCCCGAGAACGATCAGCCCCAGCCCGAGAGCGCGCGCCGCCGTCACCCGGTCCTTGAGCAGCCACAGCGCCAGCAAGGTGGTCCATAGCGGCAGGCTGCCCGGCATGAGCACGGAAGCGTGCAGCGCCGGAGCAAAAACAAAACCGTTGTAGGCAATCAGGGCGTAAAGCAGACCGCCAAACAGGCCAATCATGCAGGTCACGCGCAAGGGCAAGGGCGACAAGCCGAGCAGGCAGGCATGACCCAAGCGCAGCGCACGGTCGCGCCGCACGAGCCAGGCGCCCCAGGGCAACAGGATCAGACTGGCACCCACGATGCGACAAAAAGCGATGTCAAAAGGCGTCAGCGTGCCACCGCGTGCCGGATCGGCCGAAGCGCGCGCAATCAGGATGAAAGAAGTCCAGATAAATACCGTGACCAGCGCAGCCATCAGACCCATCGTGCGCGGTGAAATACCGCTGGCGGGAAGGGTGGAAGTGGAATGCATGGCAGCGATTATCTGTGACCGCATAATCAGCGCCACGTCTTCACATTGCAGTCTGCGCACCTCATGCTCACCACCGAAATCCTCGGCTACCTCGCCGCCATCCTGACCACCAGCAGTTTTCTGCCGCAGGCCTGGCACACATTCAGCACACGCGATGTCAGCGGCATTTCGCTGGGCATGTACAGCGTTTTCACTGTCGGTGTAGCCTGCTGGCTGGGTTACGGACTGTTATTGGGCGCCTGGCCGGTGGTGGTAGCCAACGCCATCACACTGGCACTTGCGGCGACCATTCTGGTGATGAAACTTCGCTACCGCTAAGCGTGCCTGGTCGCACTGGCTCAGTGGGCGGCGGCCAATCGCGTGCCAGAGGGTTTACCCCGATTTTTTCGAATTTCATTGGGTTATATGATTTAAATCAAAAAATCGCACGAGCGTTCTATTTTGTATTTCAGCCTCACATAACCGGAGAACACGAATGATCTATTTCAAGGCTTCATGGGCCGCACTTGGCGCAGCACTGCTGGTCGCCGCATGCGGCGGCGGAGACGGAGGACCCCTGGGTACTCAGGACGCAAAGCCGGCACGGGGGGCGTTGATGCAGAGCCCGCCGCCGCGCATCACTTCAATGACTGCCGCTGACTTCACCGCCATCCTGACCGCGAAGTCGGCCAGCTTGCTGCAGCTCGCCGGCGCACCGGTCTGCGGCGTGGACGTGCAGTACATCAAGTACGGTACTGTGGGTGGCGCTGGGGAGGCAACCGATGCGTCGGGCGCATTGATGGTTCCTACCGGCAGCAACGCCAAGTGCACAGGCGCGCGCCCGATCGTTTTGTATTCGCACGGCACCAACATCACCAGGCGCTACAACCTGGCGGATTTTTCCGACGACACCAACCCTGCCTTCTCGGAAGCAGTCTTGCTGGCCGCCATGTACGCTGCCCAAGGCTATATCGTGGTGGCACCCAATTACGCCGGCTACGATAGTTCCAGTCTGAGCTACCACCCCTACCTGAATGCCGATCAGCAATCCAAAGAAATGATCGACATTCTGGCCGCCGCAAAGAAGGCCTTGCCGACCCTGCTTTCGCCCACCACGGCAAGCGCCAAACTGTTCATCACGGGTTATTCCCAAGGCGGCTTTGTCGCGATGGCGGCACACCGTGCGATGCAGGCAGCAGGTATCCCGGTCACAGCCTCGGCCCCAATGTCGGGCCCCTATGCCCTGGCAGCGCAATCGGATGCAACTTTCTATGGCAACGTGAACGCAGGTGGCACCATCTTTTCGCCGATGATTTTCACCAGCTTCCAGAAGGCCTACGGCAATCTGTACACGGCACCATCCGACATTTACGAAGCAGCCTACGCCACCGGCATCGAAACCCTGCTGCCCGGCATTTACGATTTCACGACGGTCGTGACCAGCGGCAAGTTGCCGCAACTTGCACTCTTTAGCAATACGCCACCGGCACCCGCTTTCGCCACCATCACACCGCCCACCGGAACCGGTGCGACTGACGCGCTGTTCGCCATGGGTTTCGGCCCGAACAACCTGATCAAGAACAGCGCGCGCGCCGCCTACCTCGCCGATGCCATGGCCAATCCTGACGGCGTGGTACCGGCCTTCACTACAGGCGCACCATCGGCGACTGCCAAGAACACGATGCGCATCGCTGCCGCGAAGAACGACCTGCGCGGCTGGACCCCCGCCGCACCGGTTCTGCTGTGTGCCGGCAATGGCGACCCGACCGTCTTCTACAGCCTCAACACCGGATTGATGAAGGCCCTGTGGGGTGCTCTGCCCGCCGGTCTGGTCACGGTGCTGGACGTGGATTCGGCAGTGACCGGTGCAAGCGATCCGTTCGCCGCCGCCAAGATGGGTTTTGCTGCAACCAAGCAGGCCATGGCAGTGGCTGCCGGTGCCAATGCGGCAGCGACGGTCACGGCCGCCTACCACGGTACGCTGGTCCCGCCCTTCTGCAACGCAGCAGCGCGCGGCTTTTTCTCGCAGTTCTGATTCGACGGAGCAAACCCCATGAAACACACACTTCTTTCGGCATCCGTCATTGCTGCACTGGCCTTGGGCGCTTCCGGCGCCATGGCGCAGGGAATCACCGTCAAACTTGGCTGGGTCAACGTCGATCCGAATTCTTCGGCGACCCCGGTCGCCGGCCCCTTCACTCCGGTCGATACGCTGGGACTGAAAGTGCAAACGCAATCAACGCTATTCTTCAGCGTGGCCAAGGACATCAGCAGCAACATCGAGGTCGAACTGGCTGCCGGAGTTCCTCCAAGACACGATGGAACCCTGGTGATACTCAAGCCGACCGGCGTTCCGGCCAGCGTGGCGGCGCTTGATGGCCAGCTCATATCGCGGGTCCGGCAGGTCGCCCCAACCCTGTTTGCCAATTACAAGTTCGGCGATGGCAACAGTCAAGTTCGTCCTTTCGTCGGTGTCGGTCTCAATTTCACGCGCTTTGACCAGACCGAATCGACCGCTGTCAACGACGCCATCAACGGCGGCGCGACCACCATCAAGATGACGGATTCCTTTGGTCCGGCAGCACAAGTCGGCGTCAGCATGAAGCTCGGTGGTCCGTGGTCCGTCACCGGTTCCTGGTCCACAGCGCGCGTCAGGAGCACCGTTACCACCAACACGCTGGGCATCGAGCGGACATCGGAAATTACTTTCCATCCGTCTGTGGCCACGGTCGCCGTCGGTTACAGTTTCTAGCCGGAAAAGAAAACGCTGGCGGTAACGCCGCGTTGATTCGGCCCTTCGGTCAGGGTCATGCGCGCTTTGTGGAGGTCGGCGATGCGCCGGCAAATCGCCAGACCCAGGCCCGTGCCGGGCTGGCCCTGGCTGGCGATGCGATAAAAGCGCTCGAACACGCGATCCCGTTGCGACGCCGGGATACCGGGGCCGTCGTCACTGACTTCGATCGCCAGACCAAACAGGTAGTGGCTCAGGGCCACATCAATGCGACCGCCGCGCGGCGTGTAGCGGATCGCGTTGTCCACCAGATTGGAAAGCAGCATGGCCAGCATGTCTGCGTTGCCAGGAAGCATTGGTAAGTCGGGCTCAACCGCCAGTTCCAGTGTCTGTTCACGCTGCAATGCCAGTGGCGCCAGTTCTGCACATACCGTTTCTGCAATGTCACCAAAATTCACCTGGTTGGCGTCGGGCAGGGATTGGTCCGGATCCAGTCGCGCCAGCGTCAACAATTGTCCTACCAGCCGCGTACTTCTCTCGACACCGCGCTGTAGTTGCTCCAGGCCTTGCCTGCGCTCGTCGGCGCTTTCGGCGCGGCGAACTGCATGCAACTGCGCCTGGATCGCCGCGAGCGGCGTTCGCAGTTCATGCGCTGCGTTCGACGTGAATCTTCGCTCCCCGTCGATGGCGTGACTGACCCGAAGCAACAACTCGTTGAGTGCCAGAACCATGGGACGCACTTCGCGCGGTGCGCTGCCCGCATCGAATGGCACCAGGTTATTCGGCTTTCGCCGCAATATTTCACGCGTCAGGACGCCCAGTGGGTTCAGCCCCCGGTTGATGGAAAACCAGAGCAGCACAATCAGGACCGGCAAGCCCAGGGCCAGTGGACTGGCAAGGTGCCAGACAATCGTGCGCACCAGCCGATTGCGCAGATCGTAGGCTTCCGACACCACTATTCTGAAGTGCCGGTCCTGATCCCACACTGCGTAATGGCGCCAGGTCCGGTCCTGCGCATCGGTGGTCTCGGAATAGGCGTCCTGCAACGTCATCGGAAGCGCCGGTGCATTGGCCGACCGCAACAGCAAATTGCCTTCGGCGTTCCACACCTGATAGCGAAGGCTTTTCTCATATTCCTGCTGCATGGACCGAATCGACCCGGTCACTACAGTCGCCGCGACTGCCCCCGAAGCGCCCTGGTCCGGTTTGCCGGCGCGGGTCTGCGAGAGGCGTTCCGGAAGGTGCGGCCACTGGTTGAGAATACTCTCCAGTGCCGGCGCCGGACCACGCTCGGGAATCACTACCGGATCGGTTTCATCCGGATCAACCACCCGCAGCAATGCCAGTGCCGTCTGCGCCAGATGCACGTCAAACAGCTCATAAACCTCGTCGACGCTGTCCCGCACCGTGAGCCATGCAACGACCGCCCAGTAGGCAAAACTGACGACCACCAGCCCCACCATCAGACGCCGACTCAGCGAGTGCGGTGTGTGTGCCCTCACGCCTCGTCCCTGGCGATGGTGTAGCCAACACCGCGCACGGTTTTCAGGTTGTTCGCACCAATCTTGCTGCGTAGATTGTGGATGTGGACCTCAACCGCATTGCTGTCAACGCTGCGGTTCCATCCGTACAAAGACTGCTCCAGTTGAGCCCGTGTCAGGACCCGTCCGGCGCCTTCCATCAGGACTCTGAGCATTTCGAATTCACGCTTGGATACGTTGACCGTTTCACCATCGAGCGTCACCACCCGGCTCTCCAGATCGAGGTTCAGGGCTCCGACTGACAGCGTTCCACCACCACGGCCCGAGCGCCGAATCAGCGCGCGCAGACGTGCCACCAGTTCCTCCATGTCGGTCGTCTTGACCAGATAATCATCGGCGCCACATTCCAGACTCGTTACCTTGTCGTGCGTTGTGTCGCGCGCCGTCAGGATCAGGATGGGCAACCTGTTTCCCTGTGCACGGACCTTGCGCAACACATCCAGACCACTCATGTCGGGCAAGCCGATGTCCAGCACCATGGCCAGAAATTGCTCCGACTCAAGCACGTCAAGAGCGGCGCCACCGTGGCGCACCCAGGTGACGGTGAATCCCCATTTGCCCAGAGCGGCCCTAAGGCCGGCTCCCAACAGGGCGTCGTCTTCAGCGATGAGAAGTCTCATGGTTCCTGACTCGATTTCCCGCAATTGTCCTTCAGTAGCGGATCAAACGCAGCCCTTTGCAATCGGTCCCGCACGGCATCCCATTCGATGCCTCCTGGTGGCGTTTCAATCCAGATCAGCTTGACGCCCTGCTGGTCAAATTCGCGCAGCACGGCGAACAGTTGCTGCGCGGTCTGCGCAGCATCCGGCGGCATGCGCCGACTCAGCAACTGCTTTGCGCTGATCTTGAAACGCGAGCGTGAATAGACGGCAATAGTGGGCGCATTACCGCTGACGCTCTGCAAGCCATGTTCCATCAAATCAATCGCAGTCTGCATTTCCGTCGCATCCATCAGCCGCACTTTGGCGTGCGGGGCGTAGTGCGACGCCAGCGTGCCCGATGCGCGTGGCGCTGCTGTCTCGACCGGAATCCATTCATCGCTCAGATATACCTTCTGGCCACACGCGGCCTGCGCCTGCTCAAGTGTGACTGCGCCCGGACGCAGCAAGACCGGCACGCTGCGCGTGCAGTCGATGATGGTGGACTCGATGCCAACGTCGCAGGGACCACCATCAAGAATCAGCAGATCATCGCCAAACTCGCTCTGGACATGCTGCGCCGTCGTCGGACTGACACGACCAAACTTGTTGGCGCTCGGTGCCGCAATACCCCAGACCACCGACTGCGCCACGCAGCCATCAGTCTGGCGACACGCCTTCAGCAATGCTTGCGCCACCGGGTGCGAAGGGCAACGCAGACCAATGGAGTCCTGGCCACCTGCAGCGGCCGCAGCCACGCCTGTAAGACGCGGCAGAATCAGGGTCAGCGGCCCCGGCCAGAAGGTCTTGATGAGCCGATCCGCAAAGTCCGGCACCGTTGCCGCAAAGTGCGTGATGCTGGCTGCATCCGGAACATGGACGATCAGCGGGTGGTTTGCCGGACGCCCTTTGGCAGCAAAGATCCGGCTGATCGCCTGCTCGTTGTCAGCGTCCGCGCCCAGGCCGTAGACGGTCTCCGTCGGCAGACCCAGCAGTGCACCAGAGCGGATGCATTGCACGCCCGCTGCGATCGACTGTTCTGCGTGACCATCCAGAATCATGGGCGGCTGCGTACTCAAAACGGCGCTATGCCAAGCAGGGCCGCTGCCGTCAGCGCTGTTGCCCGGACTTCGGCAGCGGTCGCACCGGTCACGGTCAGGTGTCCCATCTTGCGTCCTTTGCTGGCCTTGAGCTTGCCGTACAGATGCAGATGCACGCCCGGCAGCTCGAGCACCCTATCCCACGCCGGCGTAGCGCCATCGCGCCACAGGTCCCCCAGCAGATTGAGCATGAGGGCCGGACTGTGCTGACGCGGTTGCGCCAGCGGCAAGCCGGCCAGGGTGCGCACCTGCAAGTCAAACTGCGACAGGTCACAGGCGTCCAGCGAGTAGTGACCGCTGTTGTGCGGTCGGGGTGCCATCTCGTTGACGATCAGGTTGTCGTCCTCCAGCACAAAAAATTCGACACACAAGACACCCACGTACTGCAGTTCCTGGGCAATCGCCTTGGTGGCTGCCACCGCTTTTTCGGCCAGCGTTGGTGGCACATTTCCCTCATGGACCTCGGTGATCGCCAGAATCCCGTCGCGGTGCAAATTGAGTTGCAGCGGCAGATTGACCATCACGCCGTCCCCGCCGCGTGCCACGATCACTGAACACTCGGCCTTGAGCGCGAGCATCTTCTCCAGCACACAGGGCACCGCACCCAGCGATTCCCAGGCGGCTGCCAGTTCAGTGCGAGTCTTGATCCGAATCTGACCTTTGCCGTCATAGCCCAACTTGGCAGTCTTCAGAATACCCGGCAGCAGGTTGTCGCCAACGCCCTCCAGTTGTGCCGCCGTTTCGATCACCGCGTAGGGCGCGCAAGCAACGCCGCAGCGAACAAAATGCGCTTTCTCGCGCGCACGGTCCTGCGCAATCGCCACCGCGTCAGCGCCTGGCGCCACAGGTCGCGCCGCGCCCAGGGTCATGAGGGCCGCGGCGGGCACGTTCTCAAATTCGGTCGTGATGGCAGCGCAACGCTGCATCAGTTGCGCCAACCCGTCCTGATCCAGATAGTCTGCGCGGATGTGGTAATGGCTGACCAGACCCGCCGGGCTGATCACATCCGGGTCCAGCACCACCGTGAAGTAGCCCATGCGCTGGGCCGCCTGCACAAACATGCGGCCCAGCTGACCACCGCCCATCACGCCCAGTGTTGCCTGCTGGCCACTGACTGCGGCGCCAGGCAAGATGGTTTGCCGACTCATAGCACCGGTGGCAGCGTCATGCCACGTGCATGATCGGTCTGCTCGGCGCGAAAGGCGTCCAGCTTGCCACGCAAGGCTTCATCATGATTGGCCAGCATGGCCACGGCAAACAGGGCCGCGTTGGCAGCGCCTGCCGCACCGATGGCAAAGGTCGCGACCGGCACACCCTTGGGCATTTGCACGATGCTGTGCAGTGAGTCCACGCCAGACAGGTGCTTGCTCGGAACCGGCACACCCAACACAGGCAGCGTGGTCTTGGCTGCCAGCATCCCTGGCAAATGCGCAGCACCCCCGGCACCGGCAATGATGGCTTTGAGGCCACGCCCGCGCGCGGACTCGGCATAGGCAAACATCTCGTCAGGCATGCGGTGCGCCGAAAGCACCCGCGCTTCGTGCGCGACGCCAAACTGTTGGAGAATGTGGACTGCGTGCTGCATGCTGTCCCAGTCGGAACTGGAACCCATGACAACGCCGATTTGAATGGTTTTCATATTGTTGAATTATTACTTACCGCCCCGAACTAAGCTCCATGATGAACGTAACTGCTGAGAATTTTGACGTCGAGGTGATCAACGCCTCGATGCAGACCCCGATCCTGATCGATTTCTGGGCGCCCTGGTGTGGTCCCTGCAAGGTGATCGGCCCGCTGCTGGAAAAACTCGAAACAAGCTACGGCGGACGTTTCAAACTGGTCAAGATTGACTCCGACCAGGAGCAGGAACTCAGTCAGGCTTTCGGCATTCGCAGCATTCCAACCTGCATTTTGATGCAACAGGGCAAGCCGGTAGATGGCTTCATGGGCGCGCTGCCGGAAGGGAAGATCAAGGAATTTCTGGACAAGCATCTGCCCGAGGGCGACGTGCTGGAAGCCGAAGTGACCAGCGAGGAGGTGACGGATGCGCCCGACGCCAATGACCCGCAAGCGATCCACGAGGCCTTGCATCAAGCCGTGCTGAAAAATCCGGACGATGAAGACGCGCGCTTTGATTACGTCAAACTACTACTGACGCGCGGACAGATCGACGATGCCAAGGTCGCATTTGCTCCTGTGATTGCCAAGACCGGCCTGGTGCGGCGTTTTGACTCACTGCAGCGCTGGATGAACGCGATCGACTTCACGGCTGAACGCGCCGACCTCGCTGCCTCAGAAAGCGATTTCGATGCCAAGATCACAGCTAACAAACGTGAATTCGATGCGCGCTTCGGCAAGGCCCAGACGCTGATGGCAGCGCAGGACTGGACCGCCGCGATGGACGAGTTGCTGGAAATTTTGATGCGTGACAAAGCCTGGGCCGACCAGTTGGCACGCAAGACCTACGTTGCCATTCTCGACATCATCGAGCCGCCCAAAGTCAAGGTGGCCGACGGACAGATTCCGCCGGTGGATCCTGTGGTGGCGACTTACCGGCGGCGCCTGAGCAGTGTGGTGCTGAGCTAGATCAGCCCGTCAGCCGCGCCATCGCTTCCTGGTACTTGGCAGCCGTTTTGGCGATCACTTCCTTGGGCACACGCGGCGCCGGGGGCGTCTTGTTCCAGGGCTTGCCGTCGATTTGCACTTGTTCCAGCCAGTCGCGCACAAACTGCTTGTCATAGCTGGGCGGGTTGATGCCTTCCTGGTAACTCTCGGCCGGCCAGAAACGGGA
>CAZZLB010000069.1:0-3974 GCA_964654655.1 uncultured Rhodoferax sp.
GCACCTTGCAGGTGGCCGCCGGCATGAACCTGCATGTATTCACTACCGGTCGCGGCACACCTTATGGTCTGGCTGAAGTACCCGTCATCAAGGTCGCCACGCGCAGCGATCTGGCGCGGCGCTGGCACGACCTGATGGACGTGAACGCCGGCAGCATTGCCGATGGCTCAGCCAGCATCGAGGAGGTGGGCTGGGAATTGTTTCGTTTGATGCTCGATGTGGCCAGCGGCCGCAGGAAGACCTGGGCCGAGCAGTGGAAGCTGCGCAACGCGCTGGCCCTGTTCAACCCGGCGCCAGTCACCTGACAGACCCGGCTGAGGTGCGCCCTAGTTGCCTGACGCTTTGTGCGCAGCCTTGTTGGCAGCCTTGGCTTGCGCGCGATCGGCCTTCAGTTTGGCACGGTCTGTGTGTGCGATGGCCTTGTCGGCCTTGAGCTGGGCCTTGTCTGCCGCCACGGCCGCCTTGTCGCCCGCAGCCTTGTCGGCTTTCAGCTTGGCGACGTCCGCCTGAACCTTGGCACGATCGGACTGAAGCTGCGCCTTGTCAGCCGCTACGGTGGGGTTTGGCGCTTTGGCTGGCGCTGGCGTTGGTGTCTGGGCATGGATGTTGGCAGTCAGGCCGGCAAGAACGAGTGCAGCAATCGACAGTTTCTTCACAAGCATTTCAGTTTCTCCTTGAGTTGATCGGGTCGAGGACAGGTACTCAGCCCTGTGCCTACAACGGGTGCCCGTGACCCCTGGAAGACAGCGTGTCTGTAAACATTGGTAAATGGCGGTGGCGTCTTTGCCGCGATACTTTGCGCTAGACTGATCGGTGACACCCCCTCCCGGAGAAGCGAATGCCCGCCAGAGTCAACAGCGTCAATTAGGTCATGCGGCAGGATGAAATACCTGACGCGGTTGTTGTTGGTGCCGGCATGGTGGGGGTGTGCTGTGCGCTGGAGTTGCAGCGGCGCGGCCTGTCGGTTCAGCTTTTTGATCGCAAGCCGCCGGGCCGGGAGACCTCCTTTGGCAATGCAGGGGTGCTGGCGCGCAGTTCCCTGATTCCTTTCAACAACCCGGGTCTCTGGGCAGGCTTGCCACGGTTCCTGACCAACCGGACGCCGCAGTTCCGCTACAACCCGTTCTATCTGTTGCAGGAGATGAAGTGGGGGCTTGGCTTTCTCAGTCGCGCCCGAGCCTCGGTCTTCCATGAAACGACGCTGGCACTCGACGCCCTGATCCGCGCCTCCATTCCGGCACACCGGCAACTGGTGCAGGCCGCGGGTTGCGCACACCGTTTGCACGAAGACGGATGGATCTTCCTGTACCGCGACGCGCAGGCACTCGTCAAGAATCGCTTGGCACGGGAAGTTTTTGATCGCTTCGAGATCGCCACCCAGGAGCTCGATCCATCCGCCTTGCGGAGCCTGGAGCCGCATCTGCATCCGATATTTCAGCGCGCGCTATGGATCAAGGATGCCTGCTCGGTTGACGATCCAGGTCAGGTGGTGCAGGCCTACGCCCGCTTGTTCCAGGCGCGCGGCGGCGTTCTGCTGCAGCGTGAGATTGCCGCCCTGCAACGCGACGCCCGAGGCGTCTGGCAATTGCGTGGCTCGGATGGCAGCGTGACGTCCGCAGGCAAAGTTGTCATGGCGCTGGGACCCTGGGCCAATGACCTGCTGGCGCCACTTGAACTGGCCGCGCCTCTGGCTTTCGAGCGCGGCTATCACCAGAATTTTGTGGCCAGTCCCGACGCTCGGCTGGCGCGACCTGTTTACGATACGGCCGCCGCTTATGTGCTCGCGCCCATGGAAAACGGCATTCGCCTGAGCACCGGCGTGGAGTTGACCCGACGCGACGCGCCCGTCAACCTGGCACAGCTGGAAATGACCGAAGCAGCGGCCCGGCAGGCCTTTCCTCTGGGGACCCGAGCCGGCACGCCATGGCTGGGCTCTCGCCCGACCTTGCCCGACAGTCGTCCCCTGATCGGCGCAGCGCCGGGGCATCCCGGTCTTTGGCTGGCACTTGGACATCAACACATCGGACTGAGCACCGGCCCGGGCACGGCGCTGCTATTGGCCGATTTGATGCTGGATGAAACGTGTTCGATTGATCCCTCACCATTCCGGCCAGAACGCTTTATCGCGTAGCGATGCGATCAAATCCCGGAATGCCACAACCAGTTCCGCAACGCTTCCTGAGCGCCGCCGAAAGAACTCAAGATTCAGCTTTGCATGTCGCCGTTTCTTGGCTACAGTTCAGAAACAATTTTCGGACGCTGGAATGAAACACACCATATCTCGACGCAAAGCGCTGACCCTGGCCACCGGCGCTGCAGCGATGGCAGCTTGGCCCCCGGTCCGGGCTCAGATTGACAAACCGGTGCGCATCATCCTGCCGGTCAGCGCTGGCTCCGGAGTGGACGCGATCACGCGTGCCGCCGTACCGCAACTGATCAAGGCACTGGGCGGTCAATCGGTGGTCATCGAGAACCTGCCGGGTGCCGGCGGTATTACCGGTGCCTCCGCGCTGGCCCGGGCGCAGCCCGACGGACTGACGATTGGCATGGTGTCAAACAACCACGTCATCAATCCTGCGGTCTACAAGAAGATCCCGTACGACACACTGGGCGATTTCACACCGATTTCGGTGATGGGCTTCACGCCCTTTGTATTGGTGGTCAATCCGGCCAAGGTCAATGCCAGGAATGTCAAGGAACTGATTGCCCTGCTGAAGGCCCGACCCGACGCCTACAACTACGCCTCGCCCGGCAACGGCACCATCACGCATCTGGCGGCTGAAATGTTCCTGACCGAAGCTCAGGTAACGGTGCGCCACATTCCCTACAAGGGCACCGGTCCGCAGATCACCGACATCATTGGCGGTCAGGTCGATCTGGGCTTTGTTGCGCTGGCTGCCATTCAGGCCCACCTCAAGAGTGGCGCGCTGCGCGCCATCGGGCTGAGCAGCAAGACCCGATCCGCGGCGGCGCCCGACATCCCAACCATCGCGGAACAAGGCCTGCCGGACTACGAAGTGGAAGGCTGGTTTGCCGTGCTGGCACCGGCCCGGTTTCCACCCGAGCAGATCAAGCGCTTTCACACGGCCTTCATCACAGCCTACGCCAGCGCGGAGGTGAAGGAGGTAATGGCCAGGCAGGGCAACACGATCAGCCCGACCACACCGGAAGCTGCCGCGCAGTACTTCCGCAAGGAAATGACGCGCTACGCCGCGCTCGCTGAAAAGGCTGGCATCACGCTGGATTGAGAGCACCCCAGCCGAAGGCAGAACACGCAGACCCTCGGGCCTGGTGAATTTGCCCCATGATTTGTTTGTGCCAAAGCACGTGGTACCTGGATACCAGGTTTTGCCTGGAAAAACGAGGTAGCGTTGCACTGGGAAAAGGGTATTTTCAATACATTGGCAGAACATCCAAACCCTCCGAAACTCCGTAACAGCAACGTCAAATGCGCAACGACATGAATCGGCGAATTGCGTTGTCTTTATCTTCACCATGGAGGACGGAACATGAAATCAGTGCTTGCTTTGGTCGCAACCAGTTTGCTGCTCAGCGGATGTGGGCAGGGCGAAAGAATCTACACCCTGTATCGCTCCTATTTCACGAACCCGAATGCTCGAACCCATGTCGCCACCTTCGATGCGAGTGACGGACGGGAATACAACAGTCAGAACTGCCTGTCTACACAATTCCTGTACCAGCAAAAGGCGGGCAGCGACGCAAGGTACTGGTGTGAATTTGGCCCGTACAGAAAGTCGTAGGACAGCTGCCTACTGAGAGCCATAGCCGGCCAGGCGTTGCACATCCAGAATGCGGATCTCGCGTTTGTCAATTTCGATCAGGTGCTCCGCCTCCAGCTCGTGCAGCACACGGGAAAAGTACTCGGGTGTCAATGACAATCGCGAGGCAATGGTGGCCTTGCTCACCAACAGGGACACCGTCACTACCCCCGCTTGCCT
Organism: uncultured Rhodoferax sp.; assembly: GCA_964654655.1. Taxonomy (GTDB): domain Bacteria; phylum Pseudomonadota; class Gammaproteobacteria; order Burkholderiales; family Burkholderiaceae_C; genus Rhodoferax. Next base: position 3,960 of record CAZZLB010000069.1, read on the forward strand.
TGGCCCGTCCTGCTC